>JAHZJA010000856.1 GCA_022601155.1 Deltaproteobacteria bacterium
CGCGAGGCGCAGGCGCTCGCCAAGATCTCACACCCCAACGTGGTCTCGATCTATGACGTGGGCCGGGATGATCGCGGGGAGGTCTACATCGCGATGGAGCTCGTGCAAGGCACGACGCTCTCCACCTGGATCCGGCAAGAGCCGCGATCGTGGACCGAGGTGCTCCACCTGTTCGTCGGCCTCGCGGGCGGACTCCAGGCGATGCACGACCTGGGCATCGTGCACCGTGATTTCAAGCCGGGCAATGTCCTCATCAACGCCAAGAGACGCCCGCTGCTGATCGACTTCGGCCTCGCACGCCCCGACGGGGAGGCCAATGCCACGCAAGGCACCGAGTCGAACAACCTGCTCAACAGTCGGATGACCCAGAGCGGTGCGCTCGTGGGGACGCCGAGCTACATGTCACCCGAGCAGTTCAGAGACTCCGCGGTCGGAGTCGCGAGCGACCAGTTCTCGTTTTGCATCTCGCTGTACGAGGCACTGTACGGGGAGTCGCCGTTCCGCGGCCGCAGCGTACGCAAGCGCGCCACCTCGGTGCTCATCGGCCGCATCCGAGAGCCCGACCACGGCGACGTGCCTACCGAGCTGCTCGAGATCCTCCGCCGCGGTCTGCGGGTCGAGCCCGGTGGGCGCTGGAGCTCGATGCAGGAGGTCGCCCGACTCCTGCGCGAGGTGCTCCACACCCACGACCCACAGCTGCACGACCCGGCCGAGACACGGCGCCGCCGGAGCGCCATCGTGGCCACGCTGGGCATGCTCGTGACGTTCGTCGGTGGGTACTACCTGATGCAGGCCCTCGACATCGTCGCGTTCAATGCGGGGACGCTCGCGGTCTCCGATGCGGTCAACGCACTCGCGTACATGACCGTCACGCGAAGGCTTCGCCACCTGTGGGGTGGGCGTGGCAGTAGTAGTCGGCTTGGTCGGGGGCTGAAGCGTTTCGCCACCACCGTCGCGGTCTTGTTTCTCGCCCAGTCCGTCACCGGACTCGTCGCGGGGCGGGACCCCGCAGACACCGTGCTCGCCAATCTGGTGGGATTTGCGGTGCTGGCGTTCGTGTTGGCGCCGTTTCTTCACCAGGTCACGCGGGTGCCCGGCGTCATCGCGGCCACGTTTACTGCGCTGGCGCTGATCTGGCCGGAGCATGCACTGCTGTGCCTCGACCTCACCGTGCTGTCGAGTGCCGCTGCGGTGGCCATGAGTGCGCCTCGACGCCGAAGCCTGCGCTGGATCTCGTCTCTGGCGGCCTCCCGGAGTCGGAGCGAGTCGCCGGACCGAGCACCGGACTCGACCCGGTAGCCGCGACTCGGGGTCAGGACACGGCATCGCACTCGCGCTGCGCAGCGGCGTCTCATGACAACGCGTGGCATTGGTGCGGAGTGTTGTCTGGGGTCATGACCTCATGTGCCGATCGCGTTGGCGATCCGCTGAGACCCGGGGCGAGCGCCACGGAGGTCGGGGACTCGACCCGGTCGCCAGGAGCCGGGGTCCAGGACAGGCATCGCGCTGCACGGCCGCGTCTCATGACAGGGCGTGGCTTGGTGCGGAATGCTGCCTCGGGTCATGACCTCGTGTGCCGATCGGGTTGGCGATCCATTGAAGCCCGGGGCGATCGCCACGGAGGTAAGGGCCTCGTCGAGCGCTCTGCTGTCGATCCGCGTCGGTCCGCCTTGCGACACTCAACGCCTCGCTCTGCTCGTCCTGGGCCGCGTAGTCGGGGGAGCAGGGGGGTTCCCGTCACTGCGGCAAGTGTCTGGCGGCGAGCTGCCTCGCGCCGGTCGCCAACGGGGGTCCCGCTGGTCATGCCGCTTCAAGGAGTCGTTGCCCCCGTGCTCGTATCCCCCTGCACCATCACGGGCGCCGTCCCATCCGTAATGATGAGCTTGGCGTTGGGAGAGCTGGCGAGGCGCTCTAGAACCTCGAGACTTCGCCACTGAATGATGCTCTCGCTGAGCCCATCCGCCAAGATCTTCTGGGAGTCGCGGATGCCTTCGGCCTCGATCGTCTTGCGCTCCGCTTCCCGCTGCTCCCGCTGAAGGACGAACTGCATCCGCTGTGCCTCCTGCTCGGCCTCGAGCTTGTCCTCGATGGCTGTGTACAGCCCCGGGGGCAGGCTGATGCTCTTGAGCAACACCGCCTCGATGACGAAGCCCCGCGCAGCGAGCAGTCCGTCCATCTGCTGGCGGATTTCGTCCTCGATCTGTGCCCGCTTGCCGGAGTGCATGTCCTTGGCAAAGAAGCGGGCGCAGATGTCCGCCGAAGCCGATCGGAACACACTGAGGATGAGGACCTCCTCGTACTCGAGCCCTACGTCCCGAATCACCGCCGGAGCCTGCTCCGCCTCGATGTGGTAGAGGATCGAGATCTCGGCGCTGACGTTGAGGCCCTCCTTCGACGGGAGATTGAGCTTCACCTCGCGATTGACGGTCTGGGTGGGTATCCGAATCATGCGACTGCTGGCGCGATTGAACACCACCAGGCCGGGTGGGTAGACCTCTTCCTCCAATTGCCCCCACTTGGCCTTCACGCCGACCTCGCCCGGCTGAATGACGGCACATCCCGCAGCCAGGACCGCCGACAACACGGGCGCGAAGCACCGAACCGGTGCAAGGGCGAAAGGCCGCCACACGCGGTTGTTCGATCTCATCGTACCGTCGACATGCTTGGCATTCATCACTTCGATGCTCGGCGATGACAGAGGCGACGCGCCAGAGTGGAACCCCTCGGTGCGTTGCTGCGTGGATCCCCTTCCCGAGCAAGGGGTCTACCGCTGGTTGGCTCGGGACGAGGTGGTCCCGAGGCTGCGGCGCGGTCACCTCGGACCCCAGCGGATTCATGTCTTCCAGCCCATGGTCAGCCGGCGGGGCGACATGGAGTTCGACGCCGCGCGGACGCGATTGTCGAACTGGCTCTACCGCTTGTCGCGCGACGGAGGCCGAGGAGATGGTGTTGCGTCGGAGCCCTCGGGTCGAGTGGTCCCGGCCGTCACCACAGGATGCGTCAGGGGAACCTTTGCCGAGCATCTCGGCAGCCCCAGGTCCCAACCGTGCGCGGGTTGAACACGGGACGCGCGAGAGTCATCGGGGCTTGTCTGCCGCCCCGATGGCGTGCCGGATCCCAAATTCATGGCGATGTCGGGCGCTTCGGGCACGATCCGAGGACGCAGGGTGGCACGGCGAGGGGGGACGTACCGAAGGTTCCTCGACGATCCCAACGGACACGCAGCGCAGACGGCCCGGTTGCCCGAGACCATCGCCCGTGCAAACGCGTGCGGCCGTGGCAGACGGCGCTACCCTCCGAGCGGTGCCGACCATGCTCCAGACTGCGGTGTTGTGTGGCTTGATTTGCGTAGGGGTCGGCTGTCGGCCGTCGCTCGGTGCCGACGCGGCCGCGCCGACCCGAGCTGGCGAGGCCGAGCCCGAGCCCGAGCCCGATTCGTCGGTCTCGGCACCGGTGTCGTCGACGGCCGAGCGTCTCGATGCCGTGGTCACGGCATGGCACGACGCGGGCCTGTTCTCGGGCGTCGTCCTGGTCGCCGATGAGGGTGAGGTCGTCTGGCAGGGCGCCGTCGGCCTCGCGGAGGTCGCGACCGCACGCCCGAACACCGTCGACACGGTCTTCCCGATCGCGTCGCTCACCAAGCAGCTGACGGCCGTGCTCGTCATGCAGCAGGTCGAGCAGGGCACGCTGCAGCTCGACACGACGATCGCGGAGGTCCTGCCCTGGTATCGCCGGGACACGGGGGAGCGCATCACCGTCGCCCATCTGCTCCGCCACGTCTCGGGGCTGCCCGACATCGACCCCGCCGTCTACATGCAGCCGGACCCCCGAGCAGCGCAAGCGCGCTGGCTGCTCGACAACCACGGCAGCGGTGATCTTCGCTTCGAGCCCGGCACCAACTTCGGCTACACCAACACCGACTACCATGTGCTCACGGCGATGCTCGAGGAGGTCACCGGCCTCGGCTACGAGCAGCTGCTGGCCGAGCGGATCCTCGAGCCGCTGGGCATGCAAGACAGCGGCATCGCGCGGCGCGACAGTGACCGTCGTGGCTGGGCGGTGGACTACGTCCCCACCGAAGACGGCTGGATCGTCGCTCCCGCATTCCGCTGGGAAAACTGGCAGGGCGCCGGGGCCATGCGATCGACCCTCGCCGACTTGCACCGCTGGAACCAGGCCTTGTCCTCCAACCAGCTCGTGAGCGCCGAAACCTGGAAGACCATGCTGACCCCGCTGACCGATCTTCCCGGTGGAGGGAACTACGTCGGCCTCGGCAGCTGGGTCTACCCTCGCGCTCTTCCGGGCTCGGAGCTCGCTCCGCGACTGGTGGAGCGTCGCGGGGCCATCGGCGGCTACACCATCGTCAACGTGCTCGTCGCCGACGAGGACCGCTGGATCGTACTGCTGTCCAACCGCTACGACGAAGGGATGCATACGCTGCCCTACGCGAGCTGCTTGCCGCTGGATCTGCTGCTGGTGCTGTACGGGCTGGAACCACAGGGCCCGCCGGCGCCGGCCGAGCCGTAGGCGCGCCTCGATGCGTCGATGAGCTCCAGCCGCTCAGGACATGGCGTGGCCATCTTCATCGCGCGGGCACCTTCGCTGTCGGGCCCGGTGGTCTTGGATGTCTGTGGACGTCATGACGGGGGGACGTCTACGCCGGCGTAGTCCGGGCTGCCCGGAACGCTGGGCCGCACGCCGCCGTCGAAGTCCCAGCCCGGATCGCCGAACTCCCAGCGGGCGAGTCCTTCGAACGCCTGCTGACCGCCCAGGTCGAGCCAGAACGACACGCAGTTGCCGCCCGGACTCTCGCACTGAAACCAGTCGTAGTCGTAGTCCTCGTACTCGGCATTGCCCACGCCCCCGCCCGGGGCGACGCCGGTCATCGCGCTGTGGCGAACGTCGGCGGTGTCGCACTCGATGCCGGCGGTGGCCGGCCACGCGGCGAGCATCAACGAGTTGCGCACGGCTACGGTGGCGTTGTCGGGGGAGCACGCGATGCCGTGGCCGCCGCTGTCTCGTCCGAACAGCGTGCTGTAGTGAACATCGGCGGTGCCCTCGATCACCGACACCGCGGTCGAGGGGCCCAGGCCGCGGATGCCGGCGTTGCGCAGGTACAGGTCGCCACCGCCTCGCACTTCGACGATGGGCCCGACGACCCCGGTGATCGTTCCGTCGTCGACCCACAGGCCGGCGTCGTCGACGGTGACCGCCCCAGTGTTGAGCAGGCCTCCCGACAGCCCGACCGCGTGCAGGTACACGCGGGCACCCGCCTCGACGCGCAGAATCTCCCCGTCGGGGTCGTCGGGCCCGAGGCTCGTCGTGCCCGAATGGATGAGGGCCACGGCGCGGTCGCCGGTGATGACTACGTTTTCCGCGTGGTAGGTCGGCCCGTCGAGCAGCAGGGCCCGGCGCTCGCCCTCGGGGATCTCGGCTGCGGTCTGGGTGATCATTGGCCAGGCCTCGTCCGAGCTGGAGTAGCCGATGGAGACCGTCTCGGCCGCGGTGAAGCAGGTCCCCGCCTCCAGATCGCAGGCGGTGCCCGGGCAGTCGAGGTGGAACCGGCACTCCACGCACTGCGACGTCTCGGGATTGCAGGTGGGGGCGAAGCCGCCACACTGCGCCACGTTGGCCTCCGTGCACTGCACGCACTGCCCGCTGTCGCACACCGGCCGCGTGGGATCGACGCTGGCACACACGGCGTCGGGATCGAGCGCACCGTCGCAGGGCTGACACGTGCCCTCGACACAGGCGGGGGCATCCGCGGGGCACTCGCGGCCCTGGAGACATTCGGGCTGGGGCTCGGGTCCGGTCGAGCTGTCGGGATCGACGGTCGTCTCTTCGGCTCCCGTCGTCGTGGATGGTCCGCTGGTGCCCGAGCTGTCATCGTCCGAGGGCATCTGCCCGCTCGGGTCCGCGCAGGCTCCCAAACTCGCCGCGAGCGCCATCACCAGCGCCGCCACCCGCTCCCCATCGTTCTCGGTGCGTTGCATGCTCCGGATTGCCACTGCGGCGACGGTTGGTTGCTCCTGGGGCCAAGCGCGTCAACCTGCGACGCCCTAGAGCCGCAGTCGCCGACCGGCAACGGCCTTCGTCGAGGATCGAGGATACCGCGTCACACTCGCGAACCCGGCGGTCTGTCGATCGTGACGGTCGATGGCCCCCCCAGGGGGGAGTGAATGCGGCGGCGACCGATCCACCGCTCGGCTTGCGCTGGGATGCCGGTTTCGGTGAACTGGTCTTCCGTACATCGACCCGATCGCCGCAGCTTCGACCCACATCTCCCACCAACCACGACGGGGGTCCAGCGTCCCTCGCTCATTGCCGTGCGACTGCAGCCATCATTGAGCTATCCACGAGCGCGGGTGCACCCATGTCCCCCGATCGACGCACGTACGGGGCGTGTTCCCAGAACGACATCGATGAGGCAATCGTAGCAAGCGGCTGTCCTGGGTCCTGACGTCCGGTTCGCGACTCGCACATCGATGCCGTCACGGCGGTTGCCGCAGCGTCCTCGAGAGCACCAAACCAGTGCTCCGGGTCACGGGTGTGCATGCCGGATCCAGTTGCAACGCAGTGGTCGGAGGCGACGCGTTGGGCGGGAGGCGTTGTACGGTCTCAGGGAAAGGTGAAGCCCGATCCGGTCGTGGCCCAGCCGTGGCCCGCGTGTTGGTAGGCCACGCAATCGCGGACCTCGGCGGGGGCGAGCGAGGGATTGCCTTGCACGCCGCTGCCGACGACGAGGCGGGCGCCGGGCACGAGTTCGACGTTGGCGTTGGCCGGGCTACCCCGCTGGGAGAGGTTCGGGTTGGCCGACAACGTCAGGCCACCCGCGAGCACACCGGAGCCGCCCCCGACAACACCATCGACAGCCCGAGCATGGCGCCTGGGGCCGAAACCGGCGATCGCTTCGATCCCCGACCACAGGTCCGGGTCTGCCCGACCCAGTTCGTACCAGGGCACCGATTGCGTGGCACGACGAGGAGGAGACCGCCCAACCGGTTCGTGACCGACTGCAGGTGGGTCGTGTCGTGCACTGTGGCCCACGAAGTGCGGCCGCTGGCGGCCGAGCGAATCCCCGGACACTCCGCACCCGGTCGGGGCGGTGAAGGGGCTCGTGGAGTGTCGAGCGTGGACGAGGTCCGTCTGCCGTTCAGTCGATATCCAGGCTGTAGTTGACCACCATGTCCGCGCCATCGAACGCGGGGAAGTGGGTGTCCCAGATGGCCACGCGCGCGCACTCACGGACGCCCGTGTGATCGAGGCTGGCCGTAGGCTCGACGTCTACGCCCCGCACGTCGCCGTTCGGGGCGACCTCGAACAGCAGGTCGATCGACCCCGGCTCGAGTGCGCGGTCGTCGTAGCAGGCGGACACGCTGATGCACCTGAGCACCTCAGTGGTGGCGTGGTCCAACAGTTGAAGCAGCGCTTCGTTGTGAATCGTCTCCTCGCCCGCATCCATGTTGGTCAGTCGGCTGCGCTCGGGGGCCAGGCCCGGCACGTGTCCGTCGTCGACCGGCTTGTACGGTGGGATGTCGTCGGGGTCGTAGGGGCACTCGCCGAAATGCGGCAACTCGACCCACCGCGTGTCCTCATCCTCCACGCGCTCCAGCATCACGTCCGAGCCGCCGTCCGTTTGCTCGACCATGGCGATCGCATGGCCATGCGCGGTGTGGCGGGAGGCCGCTGGTGTGGGGGTGGGCTTGGCCTTGGCGCCGGCGCACGCCGACAGGGCAACCGCCAGGACGCAGAGCAGGGGTGGTCGCAACACAGCCGGCTGGGGACGCGAGGGCAGAGCCATGCGTGGTTTCTACGACAAGGCGCAGACGATGGGGGGGTGGCCCCTCAATACCCCGTGGCACCTCCCGCAGGTTGTTTCTGGCCCAGCCCGAGATGGACCGCACCGATTGTCGGTCGCGGAGACCGGGTGCCGACGCACAGGCGGCCCCGGAAGGACGACCGGGCTGGCGATTGGGCTCATCGGGCCGCCCGCCGGTCGCGATGAGGACGACCCGAGGACTGTGCGTGTCCAGGCACCTGCGCCGTGCGCAGCCGATCAATCGCTCGCCCTCGGGGTTCAGGTTCGGAGCGCCAACCGCCGGCTTCACGGTCTCGATGCCGATCGCAGGGCGAGATGTTGGCCCGGTGCCTGTCGATGACGGTGCCCAACTCGGAGGTGGAGTACTCCGTCGTCAGCCGGGGGCAACCACGCAAGCCGGCGCCGAGGAACTCCCCGACAGAGAGCGCGTCGCGGGCAGGAGTGCCTGTAGGGCCTCGGCTTGTCCTGCTGGCACCCGCCACAGCGCTGAAGTTCGGGACAAGGGGTAGGGGGGACCGTCAAAGCCGCTATCATCTGGGGGCGCATGCCGGATGAAGACCCCGACCGCATCGACAGTGCCGAGTCCAACTTCGACGCCGCGGAGGCTGCGGCCGAATTCGCGGCCGCGATGGGCGAGGAGCCTCTGGGCAGCGAGGCGCCCACCACCGGTTCCGACAAGTACACCGCGCTCCTCGAGGAGGAGGTCGAGTCCCTCAAGGCCCTGCTCGCGGAGAACGAGCACAAGCTGCTCGCGGCGCAGAACAAGGCGACCTCTGCCGCCGCCGAGGTCGACCGCGCCCGCACTCGCATCGAAGCCAGCGCGGCCAGCACCATCGAACGCAAGCGGCGTTCCGTGCTCTCGAGCTTTCTGGACGTTGCTGACGCGGTGGACCGGGCCGTCGATGCGCTGGCGAGCGGTGGGGTTGCACCCGCGCTCGCCCAGGGCGTTGCCGCGGTTCAGTCCGAGCTTCGTGCTGTGTTCAGCCGAAACGGGGCGAGACATCGGCCGGCCTTGGGGCAACCGTTCGATCCCGCGCACCATGAAGCCATTGCGACGGCGCCCGCCACCGCCGACAGCCCTGCGGGGACGATCACGGCCGTGCTCGGCGAAGGCTACGACATCGGCGATGAGACGCTCCGGGCCGCGCGAGTGGTCGTCGCCAAAGATTGATCGCTTGCGATTTCGATTTGTGGCTTCGTGCCCCGAAGGGCGGATTCGTCCTGAACGTACACGATGTTCGTCGTCGTGGTGCTCATCACGAGCACGCGCCAGCGAGACGGCTGCGAACTAGAAGACTCCACCGTTGATCCTTGCTCGCTGCAAGTCTGTTCGCAGATGTCACACCCCACAGCAGTGGAAGACTGACGGGTCGGGCGCACTGCCGACAGGCCCCCGTCCGAGGCATGGCTCCGAGCCCCCACGCGTGTCCGCTCCGCGTGCGCGGATTCGATCGAGTCGGTGTCGTGGCCACTGGTCGTGGTTCCTCCAACGAAGGGACGGCATGGCGAGCTCATCTCACGACGTCGCTCGCCGAACGCCCGGTGATCACAATGCTCGACCGACCGCTCGGCAAGAGGGCAGCTCCGGCGCCAGCAAGCACACAGGTGATTGCTGGCGCAGCGCCCTGCTGGACTCGAATGAGTACCGGCATCCGTGGTCGCACCGCCGGCTGCGGGGCGATGAGCCGTATGGGCTGGTCTCCAGGGAGGCCGGCCCACCCATCGGCAGTTGCCCGGTGCGCTCTCGGCTGCGAACGGCAGCCCCAGTCCGCGAGCGCGACACAGACTTCGTGCTGACGACTCGTGCGCGCACGAGGGCCGACAGTCTGCCCCTCGCCTTGCGCATCGTCACCGCTACAGCGCTTCGAGGAAGGCCTGTAGATCCACCAGCTCCTGCTCGCTGAGCTCGAGCGGACGAACGTCGGTGTCGATGGACCCTGGCGCCATGACTCCCTGATTGTAGCCGTCGAGTACGTCGCGCAGGGTCGCGAAGCTGCCGTCGTGCATATAGGGCGCGGTCCGGGCCACGGCGCGCAGCGTCGGCACCCGGAAGAGGCCGACGTCTCGACTACGACCCGTCGCGTCGGCCCGTCCGATGTCGCCGTTGTCGACGAGTCCGTTGCTGCGGAAGCTCTCGTCGGTGTAGTTGCGGCCCTTGTGACATCCAGCGCAGCGGGCCTTGCCGCGGAACAGAGTGAAGCCGCGGCGTTCGGACTCGCTGAGCGCATCGTCGTCACCCGACAAGAAGGCATCGACGCGGGTCGCAGGGGAGAACTGCAGCGCTTGGAAGCTCCCGAACACGGTCTGGAGGTTGCTCGCGCTGGGCTCTTGACCAAAGACGCTCGAGAACCGCGCGGCCCAGTCACCTTCCTGTGGCGAGCGCAGGCGCTCGAGGGCCTCGTCCAGCGGCAGCCTCATCTCATGGGGCGCGGAGATGGGCACCATGGCCTGGGCTCCCAGCGACGGTGCGGACCCGCTCCATCCCTGGACGGTCGAGAACAGTCGGTTGAAGATCGTGGGCGTGTTTCGAAGGCCGGGGGCCGCGTCGGGCTCGGCGCTCTGCGCGATGGGAAGGCCATCGGTGAAGCCCGTCGCGGCGACGTGACACGTCGCGCACGAAGTGGAACGCGACTTGGACAGCACCGTGGCCGAGAACAGGTCCTCCCCAAGGGCCGCGGCCTCGGGGTCGAACCCCTCGATGGTGGTCGCGTATCGCAGCAGCGGGCGAAGGTGCTCGGGAATCTGGTCGGCCAGCGCGGGGTTCGTCCCCAGGTTGGACAGCACGTTGGCGCTGTGGCGGATCTCGTAGTCCTGCCGTGCAACGTTGGACACCTTGACCTCGTCCAGCAGCATCAACCCCGGTGACGCGTCCTTCGGCCCGACGACCACGGCCCCCGATGTCCGCAGCGCGCCGATGCTCGTCGACGACGACGCTTCCAGGACACCATCGACGAACAGCTGGAGCGCTTCGTTCGCTGGGTCGTAGGTCATGGCCACATGCACCCAGTCGTCCGAGACGATGGCCGTGCCGCTGGTGGCCACGATCTGCGCGCGGTTCCCCGTCTCGTCCTCGATCTCGCCCGCCAGATGCCCCTGCTCGTCGAGGTAGAGCCGAGCGCCTCCTTCCATCTCGAACAGTGGTGCGACCTCCGAGCGCGTCTCCAGTCGACGCACGAACATGTCGACCGTGATGCCGTCTTGCAGCGACGCCCAGCCGTTCGTGCGGCTCACGTCCACGTGGGCCCCGGACGGAAAATAGATCGCCTGACCGTGCCGACCGACGATCTCGTCGTTGTCGTCGAATTCCAGGGGGAAGCTCGCACCCTGGAGCGCGCCGTTGTTGAAGTGGCCGGAGGTGTCGTTGGTCACGCCCTTGGCGTAGCCACCGTCGCGGTCGATCTGCTGGTTCATCCCGAAGAACAGGACATAGTTGCCGTCGAGGTAGTCGTCGAAGCCGACCTCCGAGTAGTCGCTCCCATTCGAGTGAAGGATGGGATAACCCGGTCCCCGGATGGAGTACGGGAGCACCAGGTCCTCCACGTCGGGGAACGGGTCCCACATCGTGGTGAAGGCACCGGGTGAGGACAAGAACAGCTTGGACGAGCCGATGTCGAAGTTGATCGGGCCGTCGATGTGGCGCATTGCCCAGCCGGTCCAGCGCCCGACCACGGTGGTTGCCGAGCGACGAGCGCTCACCCCTTCACGGGACGACTGATAAAATAGCTCCGATCCGTCGCGGCTGATCCACGGATACGCGCCCAGGACCTCGTCGTCGGGATCGTACTCCACCCCTCGCTGATCCATCAGCGGCTGCAGGGCGATCGGGTAGCGGACGCCGAAGGGCAGGCCGTCGACGTCATCGTCGGCGACCAGGTGCATGTGTGCGATCGAACGGGGGGTCTTCCAGTCGCGGGTACTGCCCGGCTTGTCGGTCCAGGAGTAGACCAGCCGATCGATGTCGCCGTTGTTGTCCGGGTGCCCCTGGCAGATGAGCAGGCGGGAGTCGACGGTCATCGTCGGCTCGATACAGTCGATGCCGCGGCTCGATCCCGGGACCTCCAGCGGCGCCCAATCTTCGTCGAAGTCGGCCGACACCAGCCGGGCCTGGGTCGTGCCGGGGTCGCGCACGATGAACGTCGCTCCGCGAAGCCCCACGCCAAGAAAGTCGTCACCGAAGCCGCCGCGGCCGCGGTCGTTGGTGGAGTAGACGAGCGCCTTGTAGGTCTCGTGGTCGCCACCGGGACTGGGCGAGCCGCTGTCGTCGGAGGTGTAGGGATTGTCGGTGCCGAACTCCGGGTCGGGGGTGATCGCGAGCCAGTTGTGACCCAGGTCGGGATCGTCGTCGTCGGACTCGAGCACGATCTTGTCGCTCCACGCGTCGGAGAAGTCGGGGAGTCCGTCGCCGCCCAGTCCGATCGACTCGGGGCGGAACACCGAGGCAAACCAGGCACCGTCGCCGTTCGGCGCGCGTCGGACCACGACGATGCGGCCGTCCCAGGTCACCGAGTGTCCGTTGCCGTTCATCTCCAATTCGACGCGACGGGCGAACGCCCGCGGTTTGCTGTCCAGGCGCGAGTAGGTCGCGGCGGAAGGGGCAGAGAACGCTCTCGGGTTGGGGCCCGGGTCGAACGGCGGTTGCGGCCCATTCGAGCTGTCCAGGTCGAGGACCTCCACGAAATCGACGTCGGGTCCGCCCCGACTGGTGAACGGCACGATCGTCAACGAGGTGATGGGCTCGTCGGCGACGAACTCGATGGCCTCGTCCGCCCAGTCGTTGGGAGACCCCGTGCCAGAGAACTGGAAGAACGCCACCGGCTCGCCGTTGACCAGCAATTTGGCGGGCTGGGTGTCGGGGGTTGCCGATGCGTAGCGGATGGTCACCCGATGCGCCGACGCCTCGATGGCGACGTCCCAGCGGGCGAAGGTGTCGGCGCCGCCCTCGTCGGCGAAGTCGATGTAGCCAGGTTCCCTGGCATCCCCGTGATCGGTCGTCGTGATCCGAGCGCTGCCTACGTCGTCGAGCTCGGCCGTGCTCGGCTCCAGCACGACCACGGCCAGCTCCCGGTCTTGCTCATCCGACCCGGCCCCCATGTCGTTGCAGCTTCCAAGCCCGAGCCCGAAGAGCATGGCGCAGCGCAGCGATCGAGATGTTCGAGTGTTCATTGGCTTCGTGGCTCCGTGGCGGGGTCTCAGCCTGGCGCGATGGTCAGCGAGACCAGCGCGTCCTTGCACTTGGGACCACCCTCTCCGTGGGTCTTCATCGGCCCCGTGTCCCCGGTCTCGGTGAGGATGCCTCCGAAGAGGAAGCCCGCCTCGTCGCTCTGGCTGACATATCCCAGGGTGGTCATGTCATCGGGAGCGCCGAACTTGGACTCCCCGATCGCATCATCGAAGGACTGTGACAGCAGGACCATGTCGCCGGCCTCCCCGTAGACGGACGGGAACATGCTGTCGGAGTGGTCGTCGCATCCCTCGTGCGACCAGGCCCGCACCGGATCGGTCGTCGCAGCGCCCCGCAGCGCGATGAGGATCGCCCAGCCGGGATGCCCGCTGTCGTTCAGCACGTTCAGATCGAAGGTGTAGGTCTTCGGCCCGTCAGAGCTCGCGACCCGGTAGAAGATCGTCTGAGCCAGATCGTGCCCACCGCCGCCGCCGTCGAAATTCTCGCAGAACTGCTCGTCGTCGTCGTGGTACGACTCGCAGTCGTCTGCTGTGGAACAGTCGTAGCCGTTGTCGCGCTTGTAGCACTCGGCGACTCGGGTCCATCCGTCGACCTGCAGGGGGAGGTCGTCATCGGTGCGGTGGAGGACCAAGACTAGGAGGTCGCCGGCCTCGACCGCAGAGTGACGGGCGATGGAGA
>JAHZJA010000857.1 GCA_022601155.1 Deltaproteobacteria bacterium
GGCATGGCCGAGGTCTACAAGGCCAAGGAGTACGGGGTCGAAGGCTTCGAGCGGACCGTCGCGGTCAAGCGCATCCTCCCGCACGTCGCCGAGGACGATGAGTTCATCGCGATGTTCAAGGACGAGGCGAAGATCGCCGTCCAGCTCAATCACGGCAACATCGCTCAGATCTACAACCTGGGTAATGAACAGGACAGCTTTTACATAGCTCTCGAGTACGTCGCCGGTCGTGATCTTCGCGCGCTGTTCCAGCGTGCCCAGCAGCAGGGGCAGCCGATGCCGGTCGCCCAGGCCTGCTACATCATCATGAAGATCTGCGAGGGACTCGACTACGCCCACAACAAGAAGGACAAGTACAACCGCCCGCTGAGCATCGTGCACCGCGATGTCAGCCCGCCCAACATCCTCGTGTCCTTCGAGGGCGAGGTGAAGCTGATCGACTTCGGGGTGGCCAAGGCCGCCGGCCGTGCATCCCGAACGCAGGCCGGAATCCTCAAGGGCAAGTTCGGATACATGTCTCCCGAGCAGGTCCGCGGTATGCCGTTGGACCGCCGCAGCGACGTGTTCTCCGTAGGCGTGGTGCTGTTCGAGATCCTCACGGGGCAGCGACTTTTCCAGGCCGAGACGGACTTCGCCACGCTCGAGAAGGTGCGCGCGGTGGATGTGCCGCGGCCCAGCTCGGTCAACCCGAACATCCCCAAGCCGCTGGAGACGATCATCTTCAAGGCGCTGACGCGGGAACCCGAGCAGCGCTACCAGTCGGCGATCGAGCTGCACGACGAGCTCCAGGCCTTCATGTTCGCGCAGGGGCTGTTCTACAGCCGCAAGGATCTGGCGGCGTGGAAGCGGGAGAACTACGCCCGCGAGATCGAAAACGAGAAGGAGAAGGCGGCCGAGCAGGCCGACCTCCGACCGGAGCAGTTCAAGCCCAACGGTCGAGGCCGTGCAAGCGGAGGTCGCCCGCCACCTCCGCCGAGCGGAGGCCGACCACCACCACCGCCGCCGCGTGGTCGTGCGGGCAAGCCTTCTCGCCCGCCGCAGCCACCGACGGCCGCGCATCAGTCGGTGCCGATCGAGGCCCGCTCCAAGCGTGCGCCCAAGCGCAAGACGATGGTCATGACGACCTCGCGCAACCTGCCGCCGCCTCCCGGCGGCAAGCCGCGTGGACGCCCGGGCAAGCCGCCGCCCGATCCGCCGACCGTGCCGCTGCAGGCCGTCGAGAGGCCGCTGCCCAGTGCGCCGCCCATCGCCGCGCCCAAGCCCAAGCCGGTGTCCAAGCCCAAGCCGGCCGCCAAGGCGACGGCGAGCTATGCCGCGACCGCGACCCCGCCCGGGTCCGACTTCGATTGGGACGACGACGAACTGGAGACGCGGCTGTTCGAGGGCGATGAAGAGCCCGCGCCCGGGACCAAGCTTCCCACCGTCAATCGCACCCCCGCCCCCGAAGATGTCGGGAGCGGCATGGGCGTCCCGACCAAGGTCGAGCTCACGGGCAAGCCGGCCCGCACCGTGATCCCTGCTCCCGGGGTCGCGGCCACCACCGATGTCGACGTGGCGACCGCCAAGGGAGCGACCGTCGTGCCGGGCGCGATGATGGCTCCTTTTCAGGCGCCAGCGGTTGCCCCCGTCCCCGCGCCGATGCCTCCGCCACCGCAGATGCAAGGCAACATGGGTCAGCCGATGGCGGGCCAAGGGGGCTATCCCCCGACGGGCTCGCCGGCCTCGGGCGGGATGGTGGCGGGTGCCGGCGCGATGGGTCCCAACGGGATGAGCTCGTCACCGGCCGCCTTCGGCGGGCCTCCGATGGTCCACGCGGGTGCCCCCGGGATGTCGACGCCTGGTGGTGGGATGGCGATGGCCCATCCCGGCATGGCTGGCTACGACTACGACGAGCGCCCGCGCAAATCCAACGTCGGCCCGATCATCATCATCGTCCTCGCTTTGCTCGTGCTGTTCGGTGCCGGCCTCGGTGGCATCTACGTGATGCTCAAGGATCGCAACGGCAACGGCACCAAGACCGCCGACGAGACCGTCGAGGCGGTCGAATCGTCGACGCCAGCCGCATCGACACCACCGGCCGCAGGCGCACAGCAGAGCGCGCTGACCATCCAGGTCACGCCGCCGGATGCCAAGGTCTCGGTCGATGGCAAGCCCGTCGATGGTCCTTCTCCCGTGGTCGTGTCGGTGCCGGCGGGAAGGCACACGCTGCAGATCACCCACGACGCTCACCTCGCCTTCGAGAAGGAAGTCGATGTGCCAGAGGCGGGCCTCATCTTGCCGGTCGCCCTCCAGCCTCGACAGGTCAAGCTGTCGTTCGAGCTGGTGCCGGCCGAGGCCAAGGCGAGCCTGCTCTCGGGTCAGCAGCTGGTCGGTACGGGGACCAACGGCCAGCAGCTTCCGGTCTTGCGCAAGCCCGGCGTCGACTACGAGATTGAGGTCAGTGCACCGGGCTACACCTCGTTGCGGCAGCCGGTCACGTTCACCGGAGAGGCCACGCAGACTCTGCAGGTCACGCTGGTCAAGGCGGGCGCCACCACCCCGGCCACCACGCCCACGACGACCCCCAAGCCCAAGCCGTCGGGCGGCAGCAGCACCAAGCCAAAGCCGAAGCCGAAGCCCAAGCCGAAGCCGAAACCCAAGCCCAAGGCCAAGACGTCCACGCTGCGGATCGGCACCAAGCCCGGCGTGTTGCCGGCCAAGGTCTCGGTCGACGGCAAGGCCGTGGGCACCACCCCCGTCGCCAACGTGGCGGTCACCCCCGGTACCCACAAGATCAAGTTCACGTGGGCAGGTCGGGCACCGCAGACGCTCACCGTGACGATCGCCGACGGCCAGACCAAGCTGGTCAAGGGCGGCTGACAGCAGCAGTTCGAGAATGTGTCGGCCTCGTCGGCCACCTCTCGAACGCGGGGCGGGGTACAGCGCGTGCAGATCGCAGCGATCAGGCATCGGCCCGCGGCCGTCGCTCGATTGGAAAATACGTGCTCGCAGGGGCGTAGCGATCAGGCATCGGGATCAGGCCCGCAGCCGTCGCTCGATTGGAAATACGTGCTCGCAGGGGCGTAGCGATCGGGCATCGGGATCAGGCCCGCGGCCGTCGCTCGATTGGAAAATACGTGCTCGCAGGGGCGTAGCGATAAGGTATCGCGATCAGGCCCGCGGCCGTCGCTCGATTGGAGAAGGCGAGCCGCTCGCAGGGGGCGTAGCGATCAGACATCGCGAAAGGCACGGGTCCGCAGCGCGACGCCGACCGAGTCATCCGCTCCGGCGCCCTGCGCCCGACGTCGTCAGGGCGTGACGTCTTCGCCAGGCGAAGGCAGCGGGCCAGGCTCGGGGCGAATGACGGCGTAGACCGCATCGGGGAGATAGGGCGCAGCACGGTCGTGCTCCTGGGCGAACCGCTCGCGCACCCGCTCGATCTGCGCGACGGCTTCGCGACTGGTCAGCGCGCCGAGCTTGCGTCGCAACAGACGGCGATGATCCTCGTCCTTGGCTTCGACCAACTGGCTCTCGAGGAACTGGATCGCCAACGCCGAGCTGGCGTGCTCGCTGACCAGTGTGGCGGCGTATCGACGCACCAGAGGATCGGCTCCATTGGCGGCCGCGCGGCGGATGAACTCCACGCCCTCCGCGGCCAAGGCATCACGCTCTTCGGAGGAGTACCCCTTGGTGGACGAGACCTGATACGTCAGCAACATCCCAAGGGCGTACAGTAGCTGGTGGTCGTTGGGGAACTGAGCCAAGCCGTCGCGATAGATGTTGGTCGCGCGATCGACCATGTCGCGGTCGATCGTTCTCGTTCCGCCGTAGATCGCAGTGATACCGCCCCATCGGTACGGGCGCGCAAAACGAGGCGCCAGATGAGTGACGGCGGCGACGTAGCGCTCGATGAGAACACCGTCGTCGGCGCCCAGGCGATTGCCCGCGAACACGATGGCGCGCACCCACACGAGGTCGGCGAGGGCTTCGCGGTAGCCCATGCTCATCGGGCCCAAGTACTGCGGTGGGGGCAAGACCATCAGGTCTTGCTCCACGGGAAGCTCGGCCCGTCGTGCGTCGACCCGCGTGTGCACCAGCGCGGTGGCGGCGACGAGGGCTACGAGCAACAACGCGGGCAGGCGACGCATGATCGACAGAGTGATGTGTACCGCACAATGAGCGAGGGGCGAGACCGCAACATGCAGCCTCGCCCCATCCAATCGGGGGACACCCCCGGTGCTCGTCGACGGGTTACTCGACCTCTTGGTCGATATACAGACCGGCGGCTGCGTTGACACCGTTCTCGTCGGCAGCGCCCGCACGCTCGTAGGTCGACAGCGTCAGGTCACCGTCGAGGTCGGCAAAGGCCTGGGCGGTGAACTGGCACGCGCCGAAGCCCGCCTGCGCGTTGCTGGCGATGAAGTTGTAGTGGAAGTAGTGCGCCTGCTCCTGCACGAAGTTCAGGCCGTTCCACACCGGGTTGTCGGTCCACAGGGCCATGTCGTAGTAGCCACCACCTGCACCACCGGGAACCGGGACGCAGCGACCACCAGGTCCCTGGTTGCAGTCTTCACCCGTGCCTGGCGTGGTGCCGGCCGAGGTGGGACCCGAGGGGTTCGTATCTTCGTGCGGGCAACGGTGAGGCGCGAGATCGGAGATCTGGCCACCGAGCTCCAACAGCTGAACCTCGCCTCGCTCCACGTGCTCTTCGTTGAAGAAGGCCGAGGCTGCGTCGAAGATCTTGGCGATCTGTACGCGGGCCTCGGAGGTCTTACTGCGTCGCATGTATTTGGTGAGGGCCGGGACCGCGATCGCAGCCAAGATCCCCAAAATCGCAACGACGATCATCAGCTCGATGAGCGTAAAACCGCGTGCCTTCTTCCATTTGTCGATGTCCACGTACATGGTGTCTCGTCCCTTTTTCGTCCCGTCTGGAGTCGAGGTGTCCGTCCCTCGCTACTCGTTCTCTTGGTAGGTGTTGGTGGCATCGGTACCGTATTTCACTTCGTCTTCGTAATGCGCCGAAGTGAATGCCCAGTAGGTGCCATCGAAATCGAAATCACACAGGGCGTAGCTGTAGAACCAGTCCCGTGCAAAGAAGGCTTCGGTACCCGGTGGAAAGATTTGGGTCGCCAGCGTGGCAGCCGGCGGTGTGTCGGCCGTACCGGGGTCCGACGAGTTCGAGCCGTGGCCCGAGATAGTTCCGTAGCCGCACCACGAAAGGCCACCCTCGGGGAGGAAGCGCAGGGCATCGAAGCCGTGCTGCGCCCCGCCGCCGCGGTAGAAGGCGGCGTCACCCTGACCATCACGGGTGTACGCGGGGACGTTGACGTCCCAGCGGATCTGCCCGCGCTCGATCGCAATGTCGGATGCCAGCGGATATGTGCAGGCATCGGACTCGCAGTTGGTCGAGCTCGCGAAGTGTCCCTGTACCGAGCGGACCGTTCGCTGTCGCAACGACAGATTCGACAGGTCCGAGATCACCTCGGTCTTGTGCGCATTGCGTACATGTCGGGAATAGGCCCCGATAGCGACGACCGCCAGAACCCCGAGGATGACCACCACGGTCATCAACTCGATGAGGGTAAAACCGTACGACGCTTTGGGGCGACGTTGGCAGCGGGTTGGGACCACGGGGCGCTTGAAAGCAGACATCGTGCCATCTCCGAAAATCGTCGAGAGTCGTGGACTCGGTCTGTGGGTGGTGACGAAGTCACCCTTGCCGGGCCGTAGATTGTCAGCCGTGCGGACAAAAATTGTCACCCGCTGAGACGCTCGATCCTGGCCCAGGACCTCGTTGTGGGGGTTTTACGTAGTCCGCCTACGGCTGCGGCCGGACCGATTTCATCCGGCTTTCGGCGGTGAGCCATCGTCGTGCCGTGCACTGGGGCCGACCTGGATTCCGAGCTTCTCCAGTCGGTACCGCAGCGAGCGAAAACTGATCCCGAGCAGCTTTGCGGCCTGACGTCTCACCCCCTTGGTTCGACGCAGCGCAGCCTCGATGAGATGTCGCTCGAGGTCGGCGACGGCCTGGTCGAGCTCGATGCCGTCCTCGCCCAGCTGCGGCATCGTCCCGGCGGCAGGCGGGGCTCCGACCGCACGGGTGGGGAGATTGGCCGCGGTCAGGTGTGCGCTGCCCTCCAGGGCGACGGCACGCTCGACCAGGTTCTCGAGCTCGCGAACGTTGCCCGGGTAGCTGTAGCTGAGGAACCAGTCCAACGCTTCGGGGGTGATCGTCGCCAGGTTGCGCCCGAGCTCGCGATTGAGTCGTTCGAAGAAGCGCTCCACCAGCGGGGTGATGTCCTCGGTCCGGTGTCGCAGCGGCGGCAACACGATCTGCACCACGTCGAGTCGGAAGTACAGGTCGCTGCGAAACTCGCCCGCCTCGATCGCCGCCTCGAGGTCGCGGTTGGTCGCTGCGACCACCCGACACTCCACGCTGTGCTCACGGTCGCCGCCCACGGGACGCACGGTTCGCTCTTGAAGCGCGCGCAGGAGCTTGACCTGGGTCGGCAGGCTGATGTCGCCGATCTCGTCGAGGAACAAGGTGCCATCGCGCGAAGCCACGAACACCCCCTCGCGCTGCTGGGCTGCCCCCGTGAACGCCCCCTTGACGTGTCCGAACAGCTCGGACTCCATCAAGTTCTCGGGGATTGCACCGCAGTTGACGGCCACGAATGGTCGATTGGCGCGGTCGGAGAGGTTGTGTAGTGCTCGCGCCACCAACTCCTTGCCCGTGCCCGACTCGCCGCGGATCAGCACATTGGTCCGGGTCGGGGCGACGCGCTTGACCAGCTCGAAGACCTTCTGCATCGAGGCCGATCGCCCCACCATGCCGTCGAGTCGATGGACGCCGCGCAGCTCGTCGCGAAGTCGTTGGTTTTCCGAAGTGAGGTCGACCCGCTCGAGGGCGCGCTGCACCACCACCTGGATCTCGTCCACCTTGAACGGCTTGGTCAGGTAGTCGTAGGCGCCGAGCTTCATCGCCTGCACCGCGGTATCGGTGGTGGCGAACGCGGTGATCATCACCACCAGGGGGGGCTCGAGCCGGGCGTTGATCTGGCGCAGAAGCTCCATGCCGTCCATGCCCGGCATCGTGAGGTCGGTGATCACCAGGTCGAACGGTTCGGCATCCAGGCGTGCCAACGCCTGCTCGCCATCGTTCGCGGCCTCGGCCGTATGCCCTGCGCGGCCCAGGCAAATGGTGAGGAACTCACGCATGCTGGGCTCGTCGTCGACGACGAGAATGCGAGCGGCACGGCGGTCGGCGTTGGTCATGAGGGAGCCGGTCAACCCTACTACTGCGCGGGGCGAGGCGGCGTGAGTCGTCGCAGCACCAGCAGCAGGTGCACCGCGAAGCGGCGCATCAGCGGTTGATCACGGGCGAACCACTCGATGCGGGTGAGTACGCGTCCGACGAGCGGAATCGACAGAAGGTGGGGGGAGGCGACCACCAATCGCACCCCGTGCAGGTCGACCGGCGTCAGCGTGGCGGGGAGGGCCTCGATGACCCGCGACAGCACGTCGAAACGGGTGGCACCGCGTGGGGAGTCGACGACCAGTGGGCCTTGGCCGAGGCTCTGTCGGAGCCGCCGTACGCCGTGCAGCAGCCCGATGGGACTGCGCGCATTGTCGATCTGGAGCACGGCGACGCCACCGGGCACGAGCAGGCGTCCCAGTTCCTCGAGGGCAGAGCGCAGGGCGGCCGCCGAGGTCTCGGCGTCGTGGCCCAGGTGGGGCAAGGTACGCAGCGAGTACGCGCAATCGAAGCTCGCGTCCGGCAGTGGGACTCGAACCGTCCCGCCGCGGCCCAGGTCGACCGCGTCGACCACCGTCAAGCGGTCGACCCGCGAACGGACCCACTCGGTGACGGCTGGGGAGCCACGCCCCAGATCGAGCACGCGCCGTCCGGTCGAGTGCCGCAGGACGACCTCGCCCGCAAGTCGATCCACCAGCGCGGTCAGGTGGTTGGACTCGCGGGGCAGGACGGCCAACCCATCGTCCACGCCAACGGGGGCGAGGATTTGGGGGGCACGCCGGCGGGGCCGGGAAGGCCCCTTCGTTGACCCGCTCACGACGGCCATGGTACGCCTCTCGTAGCCTCTGGGAGCCGTTTAGACCATGCCAACCAAGATCCTCGCGATCGACGACAGCAAGACGATGCGGCTTGCGATCAAGATCACCTTCGCTGCTGAGGATGCCGATGTCACTTCGGTGAGCAAGGGTTCCGAAGCGGTCGCCCGTGCCAAGCAGATGAGCGCCGATGTCGTGTTGGTGGACGCAAGCCTCGCTGCGGGCGAGCCCACCGGCTACGAGGTCTGCCGCGCCCTCAAGCAAGACGCAGCGACTGCTGCGATCCCCGTGGTGCTGCTGGTCAGCAATCAGACGGGCGTCGACGAGGCCCAGCTGGCCGCGTCGGGCGGTGACGGGTGGCTGGCCAAGCCGTTCGACACCCAGGAGCTCATCGACAAGGTTGCCGCCGTCCAAGAGCAGGCCGCAGCGCGTCCGGCTGCAGCCGCCGCAGCCCCCGCGCCCGCTCCGGCCGCTCCGGCTCCGGTTGCCGCTCCTCCTCCGACGCGGCCCGTGTCGGCCCCGGCTCCGGCTGCTGCTGCGCGCCCCAACAACCGCACGCAGATGGGAATGCCTGCGCCCGCAGGCCCGCCCGCGTCGGTCGCCACACCGACGCCTGCGCCCAAGCCCGCGCCCAAGCCTGCGGTCAGACCCGCCGCGCCAGCCCGGCCCGCACCGCGGCCGGCCGTTGCGGCACCTCCGCCCAAGACCCGACCCAGCGCGCCGAGCCGGCCTGCGACCGGCCCCTCGCCAGTCACGCCGACCCCCGCACCCGCGGCGGCGATGACCAAGCCCGCGCCAGCGCCGGCCGCGATGGCACGTCCGGCTGCTGCACCCGCCGGAGGCCCGATCCCGATCGCGGTGCCGATTCCGTTCACGGCTGCAGACGCGCCGACGCCCGGAATGGCGGCGCGTATCCAGCAAGCGAGCGGAGCCGCGGGGATCGATCCCAAGGTTGCCGAGGCCCTCGCGTCGCTCAGCCGCGACGTGATCGAAAAGATCGTGTGGGAGGTCGTGCCCGAGCTCGCGGAGAGCATCATCCGTGCTCACCAGGCCAAGTCGGCCTGAGCGATTCCCTCGCCGGCCAACCCTCGACGTATCGAGCCCGCCCCGTTCATTCGGGCCGGGCTCGACTCGTTTTCGGCAACAGGCCGGGCGGCGATCAGCGGACGACGCGAATCACGGCCGGCGTGAACGCGGGGCTCTTGCCGTAGCAGTTGCCGTCGTGGGCTTCACTCAAGGCGGTGGCGTCCGCGGGGAAGCCCGGCAGTGCGCCCGGATCGACCAATGATCCTTCGGTGGACTTGCTGCCACCCTTGCGGTCGAACCGGAGCTCGATCAGGTGTTCGGTCGCGGAGGGCTCGAAGTGGCTGCAGTCGACGTCGGGGTTGGAGCACGCCCGCGTGTCGCCCTCGGGGTAGGTGGCCACGGCGTAGAACACCTCGAACACGACCTGGTCACCCTTGGGAGCGGCCGGGCATACCAAGAGATCATTGATGGCCAAGCGTCGGCCGGGCCCATCGACGCAGGCCGCCGATGCGGTGCCGTGGGCGGCGGCCGTGGCGAGCATCCGGGTGACCTCCTGCGTCACGGCCAGCGGCGCTTGGCACACGCTCGAGATCGGAAATCCGGCCACGGGCCGAAGCCCAGCGGGGGTCGGCGCGGCAGCGGGGGCGACGGCCGGCTCGGACCGGGGAGCGGGCTCGACCGGTGCAGCGGGGGCGACGGCGGGATCGGGGCAACGGACCGTGGACGACGGCGCAGGGCCGCACGCGAGCACGAGCCCGGCGCCGAGCAGCGCGATGAAGGGGCGCGAGGACATCGTCGCGCAGCATAGATCGTCCCGAGTTTCGCCGACAGTCACCGGGGCGCGTGTGAGATGTCATCGTCGTGTGACGGCCGTGCGTGGCATGGTCCGCAGCCATGGGAAGCCAATGGCGCCAATGCGGAGTGGGAGTGGGACTGGGCCTGAGCATGCTCGGCTGCAAGGTCACCCCTGTCGCGCCGCCACCCACGGATACTGGGGCTGCGTCGGTCGACCAACCGCTGAGCGACGAGGTCCACGCGGTGATGGACGAGCAGGCGGACCCGTGCACGGATTTCTACCGCTACGCGTGCGGCCAGTGGCTCGACGACAACACGCTACCCGGTGATCAGACCCGCTACGGCCGGTTTCACGAGCTCCGCGAGCGCAACAAGGAAGCGATGCGAGGGTTGCTCGAGGCCTCCGCGGCCGACCCAGCCCAGCAGCTGGGACGGTTTTACAGCAGCTGCATGGACGAGGCTGGAGTGGAGACGGCAGGGCTGACGGCGATCGAGCCGCTGCTCGCCGAGATCGCCAAGGTCCGCAAGCCCGCCGCGATGATGGGGCTGGTGGCCAAGCTGCACCGGCTGGGGGCCAAGCCGCTGTTCAGCGTCAATGTCGATGCCGATTTCGACGACCCCAACATCAACATTGCGCGGATGAACCAGGCCGGCCTGGGCCTGCCCGACCGCGACTACTACCTCGACCCGAGCCCGCAGGCGCAGGCGCTGCGAGACGGCTATGTCGAGCACGTGACCCTCGTGCTGCAGGCGCTGGGTGACGAGGATGCCGCAAAGCGAGCGGTCGACATCCTGACCCTGGAGACCGCGCTCGCGCAGGGCACGATGCCGCGAGATCAAATGCGCGACCCGATGGTCCGGCGCAACAAGGTCGACCGCGCAGGGCTGGCGAAGATGACCCCCGGGCTGCCGTGGGCCGCGTACTTCGAGGCGACCGGTCGTCCCGACATCACCGAGGTCAATGCGGCACCACCGTCGTTCTTCACCGCGATGGATGCAGCCATCGGCAAGGCCAAGTGGCCCGTCCGTCGGGCGTACCTGCGCTGGCACCTGGCGCACGCCCTCGCCGAGCACATGCCGGCGAATATCGCCCAGGCCCACTACGCGTTCTTCAAGCAGCGCCTGGAGGGACAGGCCGAGCCCACCCCGCGCTGGCGGCAGTGCGTCGAGGCCACCGACAAGGCGCTGGGCGAGAGCCTGGGCCAGCGGTTCGTGGACCAGTCGTTCTCCGGTCAGAGCAAGGAGATCGCCGAGCAGATGATCGGGCAGATCGAAGAGGCCTTTGCCCAGGCCCTGCCGGCCATCGGGTGGATGGACGATCCCACCCGGGCGCGTGCGCTCGAGAAGATGCACGCGATCGTCAACAAGATCGGCTACCCCGACACATGGCGCGACTACCAGTCCCTGGCCGTCGGCACCGATCACCTCGCCAACGTGGTGGCGGGGCGCCAGTTCGAGTGGGAGTTTCGGTCGGCGCAGGCGGGCAAGCCCGTCGACGACGGCGAGTGGCACATGACGCCGCCCACCGTGAACGCCTACTACAACCCCTCGGGCAACGAGATGGTGTTCCCGGCAGGAATCCTCCAGCCGCCGTTCTTCGACGCCGAAAAACCGATGGCGATGAACTTCGGCGGCATCGGCATGGTGATGGGCCACGAGCTCACCCACGGCTTCGACGACAATGGCCGCAAGTACGACGGCGAAGGTCGGCTGACCGAGTGGTGGGGGGCCGACGCGGTCTCGCGGTTCGGCGAGCAGGCGGCGTGCGTGGAGCAGCTGTACAGCTCGTACGAGATCCAGCCCGACGTGAACCTCAACGGCAAGCTGACGCTGGGGGAGAACATCGCCGACCTGGGCGGGATTCGTCAGGCCCACGGTGCCTACCGTTCGTGGGCCGAGCAGCACGACGGCGACGAGACTCCGGTGGTCGAGGGGCTGACCAACGAGCAGCTGTTGTTCGTCTCGTTTGGCCAGATCTGGTGCACCCACGCCACCCCGGAGGCCGAGCGGATGCTGGCGCGCACCGACTCGCACTCGCACGCGCGCTATCGAGTGAACGGGCCGTTGTCGAACTATCCGGAGTTCTGGCAAGCGTTCTCGTGCGAAGAGGGCACCGCGATGCATCCCACCAACGTCTGCCAAGTCTGGTAGAGGGTCGGTGGCTCGCGGTTGAATTCCCTGATTTCAATGGCTTGCAGCCTGTGTAGGGGATCCGGGGAGCCTGCCGTGAGCGCCATGCCGATGGGCGTTGCGACCCTGCATCACGTGGATCGGGTGTGGAATCAAAGTGGTGGGTGCTCTAGCCTGGTGAGGTGGAGCTTCGAGATTCGTTTTCCGTTGCCGTTGCTGCGACCGTGGCCCTGCTGACAGCGGGATCCGCTGCGGCATTCGAGGGCGACGACGCCCCGCGGACGTTGTTTGGCAAGCCCGTCAAGGAGGTCGCCCCGCTCGATGAGGCCGAGGTGGCGCGGCGGGCCGAGGCGTTCGAACAGATGCTCGACGACCGCGGATTGGTTCGTATTGGTGATCAAGTCCTGCCCGAGAGCCCCGACGGTGGCTTCGCGCAGCCGACCGATCCGGTGGCGGTGTGGACCGAGCCCCCGCACCGCTCGACGATCTTCCTCAACTTCTTCGGTGACACGCTTCAGCCGGGCAACAACGCCGATCTCAACCAGTCTCCGTGTCTCGGCGGCGAGCTCGAGTACCCCGGTTTCGGCGGCACTCAACAGCAAGCGCTCGCGCTCATCCAGGTGTTCGAGACCCAGATGGCGCCCTACGGGGTCCGGATCGCGTACGAGGAGCGCCCGCCCGGGCACCTGCCGTACGCCATGGTGATGATGGGCGGAACGCCCGGCCTCCTGGGCCTGCCCGGCGGTGTGCTGGGGGTCTCGTGTAGCCCCGACTGCGGTGACGCCTGGTGGCGCGACCTGACGTTCGCCTTCACCGCCAGCCCCAACGTGGGCAACGACGATGCGGAGGAACTGGGGACCATCGCGCTCCACGAGGCGGCGCACGCGTTCGGGCTGGGCCACATCGATGGCAACACCAACGTCATGTTTCCGTTCGTGACCGCCAACAGCACCTGGGCCGACAGCTGCACCCCGTACAACACGGCCACGGGTGGAGTGAACTGCCAGTTCGTGCACGACGAGTTTTGCGGCGACCAAGCGTTGATGCAAGACACCAACGCCGAGCTGCTGGCCTACTTCGGGACCAACAGCGTCGACATGGAGCCGCCCGTGGTCGAGATCCTCAGCCCAGAAGATGGCGTGGAGCTGGAGGTCGGGGCCAGCGTGATGGTGGAGGCCTCGGTCAGCGACAACCACGAGGGCTTTGGCTGGAAGCTCGTGCTGCCCGAGGCGGGGCAGGAGGCCATCGCCTACGAGGGCGAGACCCAGTGGCCGCTGGGGAACCTCCCCGAGGGCGTCTACACCATTCGCGTGGAAGCCATCGATCACGAGCGCAACGAGGCGTTCGACGAGGTGACGATCTACGTCGGGGTCGAGGCACCCGTGGCCTCCGACTCCACGGGGTCACAGCCCCCGGGAGGGACGGCGGGCGACTCCACCGGGGATTCACTCACCGGGGATGGCAGCGAGGAAAGCGGGACCAATGCCATCGACGACACCGCGGGCGACGAGGGCTGCGGATGCCGAACCTCGCGGGGATCGGGGCCTGCCTCGATCCCGTGGATGGTGATGCTGCTCGGTCTAGGGGCGCTGCGGCGCCGCCGGGCGTAGGCCCTGCGCGGGCCTACTCCGCGCTCTCGAAGCCGAACAAGATCTCGACCTCGAGGTTGGGATCTTGTTCGATGTCTTCCTCGGTGTACAGCAGCCGGCGCCAGTCCTTGTCGGAGAAGCGTCGGGTCTGGTCCACGTGGTACGGCGACCCCGGGTCGTCGGACTGGCCGTACGTGATGAACGCGTAGGCCTCGGGGCTTTCGTCGGTGAACTGCATCGCCATGATGAAGCTCGTGCCGTAGTTGACCACGTAGCCGTCCGTGGTCAGGTCGGTCCCGCCATTGAGCACCTCACCGCGGGGCAGGGGCTCGGGGACCGTCGTCTTGAGGTTGTTGTAGATGATGAGGTTGGCCACGCCCTCGGCCCGACCGCCGCCATGGATGGGCACCCGTTCGCCGCCACGGAAGGTGTACTGCGCGTCGCGCAGGGGAGCATCGATGGCGACGCCCGCGTTGCGCAGCCGCACCACCGCCCCGGCCAGGGCGTCGAGCACACGGTCGGACTCGGCGCCTTCGGTTGAGGTGGACAGCCCGCGCGGGGTGAACACGGCGCTGGTCGCATCGTCGGCAGAACCGGCATCGAACGGCTCGGCGAACAGCACGCCCGCGTCGGACAGGGCCGCGGGATCGAAATCGCCGAGGAACTCGCGCCACACCACGGCGCCCACGCTGTCGAGGTCGAGGCGCGTGTCCCAGGTGGTCAGGACATCGCAGGCCTGGCTGAGATCGACCGTCTCACCCTCGAAGACCCCGGTCGCGCCGCCCTGGCAGCGCTCGACCACCGCGTCGCGGAGCAGCTCCGCCATCATGCCGCGGTTGCTGAGGATCGCGGCCTTGAGCTCGTCGATGTCGAACTTGCCGTCGGCTCCCGAGGCGCCGGTCTCTCCGGGCAGCAGCATGGCTGCGTTCATGCGGGAGCGCGGGCTCCTGGGGGTTTGCTCGAAGCCGTGCAGCGGCGAGAACCCGGTCAACGGGGCCAGCGGGTTGGTCAGCCAGTGACTGTCGTTCGAGTTGAACACGAAGTCGCTGCGCTCGATCTGGGGAACCTTGGCGACCGGGATGAGCCCGGGAGCTCGTGCCGCGGTGGCGTCCTCGACCCAGTCGAACATCGAGTCGTTGCCCGGCAGCAGCACCAACCCGAAACCGTCCAGAGCGATGGTGAAGAAGTCCTCTTCGCGGGCGGTCAGCCAGTGGTCGATGGCGGCTTGGCTGAGGTTGGGGGTGGGGGTGGCGTCGATGTACCAGGCCCGGCCGTCGCGGCTGGTGGACATGGTGTTGACCCACGGGATGCCCTGGACCTCCTCGTGGACGCGCTGGAACTCATCCATGCTGGTGGCCTTGTTCATGCCGATGAACTGGGACAGCAGCGCCTGGTTGTTGTCGTTGGCGTCGCGGATGGCGAACGCGTCCTGGTTGGTCCACTGGCCGATGCTCGGCAGCGCCGCCATCAACCCGTGGTGCGTGCGCCAGAACGTACGCGAGCGGGAGGTCAGCTCGCCGTCGTCGCCCATCACCTGGATCTCGTAGGTGTTGGACTCCATCTTTCGCGACTGGCCGTCGACGATGTACGAGGTGGGATCGCTGGGATCGAGCTCGATCTGGTAGACGACCAGCCGCTGCCCGTCGGACACGGTGTGGGTCCAGGCCACGCTCTCGTTGAAGCCGATGAGGACCCCGGCCACACCCATGAGCGAGGCGCCGTAGACATCCAGCTCCCCGGGGACCCGCATGTGGCTCTCGTACAGCTTGAGCTCGCCTTCCCAGGGAAAGTGGGGGTTGGCGACGAGCATGCCGTGGCCGTTGGAGGAACGGTCGGCACCGATGCCCCAGCCGTTGCTCCCGGGACGGTTGCGGAGGTCGGCAATCGAGCCGCTCGAGGGCTCGCGCTGCAGGCCGCTGGTGGGCGGCTGCGCGTCGTAGATCATGGTGTGGGCCTGGCGGCTCGAGGCCAGCATGGCCAGCTCGGTGTAGTGCGCGAACAGATCCACCGACGACACGGGGCGCAGCCACGGCTCCTCGGCGCACGGAAGCTCGGCCCCCCGGGTGCTGATGAAATCGTTGTAGCCGGCCGCATACGCGTCGACGACGTCGCGGATTTCCTGCGGCTGGTCGGGAAGCCCCTCCTCGGCCTTCTCGTAGATGCGCAGGGCCAGGTGCACCATGTCGCTGCGAATGTGCTCGTCGTCGACACCAGGGCCGAGCATCATGGCGCGCTCGGACCGGACCTTGAGGATCTGGTCGGCGAGGATGCAGCCATTGAGCCGGGCGAACGCGTACCCCTGCCCATAGGAGGCACTGGGAATGTCGTCGGCCAAAATGTGGGGGATGCCGTTGGTCGTCCAGCGGACGACGGCGCGGTACTTGTAACCGTCGGGCTCGAGCTGAACGGGATTGAGGCAGCTTCCGCTACCCAGGCCCACGGCCAACAGGGTCAGCATGGACAGCGCGCGAACCGAGGAGGAAGCCGGCTGAGACATCGCCGGCCACGTTATGCGCCCGGGCGGATGCGGTCAACGCGGTTCGGGAGCGGACGCGTCGAGCGTACGGCCGTCGAATGCATGGGGGACTAGATCCGCCACCGCGATACGTGCGCAGGTCTGCCGGTTGGCGACCAACACCTGCGCATGCGGTGCGAACTCCCACAAAGCCTGGCGACAAGCGCCGCACGGATAGGCGAGCACCGCCGCTTCGGTGACGACTGCGATCTGCTCGACTCGTCCCAGCCCGTGCGTCAGCGCGTGATAGAGCGCCACCCGCTCGGCGCACAGTCCGAGGTTGTAGCTGGCGTTCTCGACGTTGGCGCCCGTGAACTGGCGCCCGGCATCGTCGAGCAAGGCCACCCCCACCGCGAAGCCGCTGTAGCTGCACACGGCCCGTTCGCGGACGGCCCACGCGGCGTCGACGAGGGCCTGTTCGGCGGAGGACAGCGAGACCGCAGTGGACATCGTCGGGATCAATCCGAGTCGGGCGAGCTGGGGGGAGGCGGCGGTGGCGGTGGCGTCGCGGGCTTGGTCTCTGCAGCCGGGCGCGCGCCCGTCTTGCGGGACGACGACGTGGGCGGCGGCGGCGGTACCTGGGGCGAGGCGGGCATCCCGGTCCGGGTGGTGCGGCCGTCGGAGCTTGGTGCCGGGTTTGGAGCTGGGGGCGGGGCCGGACGGGGCCCGGTGGGCGTCCGCGTGGCACCCGACGGCGAGGCGGCAGGGGCGGCGGTCACCGTCCGCGCGGCGGGTTGGCTGGGAGAGTCGCGCTCGGGCGACACCACGAACGCCATCGACTGGGTATCGCGGCGTGGCGCCGCACGTCGGCCGGTGGCGGGGGTCGTGGCGGTGGGGCCCGAGATCTGCGAGCCCTGCGATGACGGCGGAACCACGGTGTCCCCGGTGCTGACCGGTGACGGCGGGGCGGGGCCGATCATCGTGCCGCCAGGGGTACTCGATGGTGGCAGGCCTCCGGGGGGGGCCACCGTGTCGCCCGTGATGATGGGTCCGGTCGGCGTGCGATGGGCTGCGACCCGCGGGCTGGAGTCGGGTCGGGGCTGCGGCGGCGGGCTGATGTCGACAGGCGCGCTGCGTGGCCGCGTGCTGGCATCGGAGCCCGTCGGAGCGCCCGGCGATGCGGTGGGTCGTGGGCCGCTGGGCGGGCGCACGGGGGTCGCGGGTTCGGTGTGGGCTGGCGCGACGTTGTTGGTCGTCGTGCTGATGAGCGTGGGGCGGGCATTGGCGACCGCAGCGGGCACGGGAGCGCTCCCGGCCTTGGGCGCGGGTGCGATGACGGTGCTCGGGATCAACGTCGGCCGCTTGTCGAGGTCGAGGTCCTCGGCCAGCTCGGCGGGATCGATGACGGGCATCCGCGCGGCGCTTCGGGCCGCCTCTTCGGCCAGCTCGGTCAGGTCCGGGACCATCGATGCCGCAGCGCGGGCGGTGGCGAGGTCGGCGGTGGTGTGACGCAGCCGGTCGGCGAGCACCCGCACGAAGCTCCACA
>JAHZJA010000074.1 GCA_022601155.1 Deltaproteobacteria bacterium
CCGAGATGTTGGGGCAGCGATATACGTGCGAGGGCGTGGTGTTCCCGCCAACCTCCTGGCACTCACCACCACCCCCACAGTTGGCCGCTGTCGCGTACGGGAGTTCTTCGCCGCCCGGCTCCACGATCGACAGCGCGTCGAAGATCACCAGCCACGGCGTCGTGTCGAACACCCCGTCCGCGTTGGGATCGACGTTGTTCCCCACCGCCCCGGAAAAGCCGCCCACCAACATGTGGGTCACCGTGTCGTTGTTCTCGAAGTTCAGCGGCGCGACGAGATCGGGCACGCCCAGTGTCAGCGATGCCTCGCCCACCGAGAAGAACGCCGACGGCGGCACGACATTGCCGCTCAGGTCGACGACCGCTTCGATCTCACCGGTGGGAAAGTCACCGATCACGATATACTGGACGTCGTCGAGAGACGTCCCCGGCACACCCACGATCTCGAAGTACTCGTTGTTGTCGGGCCCCAAGTCGTTGATGCGGATCTCGTTGAGGTTGATGTTCGGTAGCGGGCCCCCACACAAGAATCCGCAATCGAGCGCCGCCGCATCGGCACAGGCTTGGGTCCACGCGGTATCGCAACACGACGCATCGGCGGCACACACCGTGACCTGGCACGCCACGTTGGTGCAGCCGGGGGTCGCCGTGCCGCTGGGGTTGCAGCAATCCGAATCGGGCAGCACACCCGGCGTGTACTCGACGGCAGTCGTCCCCGGCACCACGTACCCCGGCTGGTTGCAGCCGTAGGTCAGGCCAATGCTGCCGTCCATGTTCTGGATGCCCATCGTGCTGCCGCTGCCGGCATCGGAGTCCTGGGCCACCATCGACACGATCGAGTTGTCGGCGTGCCGCAGCACCAGCTCGGCATCCACCGCGCTCTGCTGCCCCCCAAAGTGGCCCCCCACCCACTGGAAGACGCTGATGCCGTCGGCCTCCCCCGGATACCCCACCGCCGCCGCCTGAGCGGCGTCGAAGTACTGGTAGAAGACCTGGGTGACCAGATCGTCGTGCAGTGCGGCCATCCGGAACGAGCCCGCGCCCAGGCTCGGTGGATCGGGAAGCGGACAGTCGTTGGAGAAGTCCGAGGCCAGGGTCAGGTCGTCGCTGATGAAGCCATTGGTGCTCACCCCCATCCCCAGATAGACGATGCCGTAGAACGTGAACGGAGCACCCAGAGCGATGCTCGCCGTTCCATCGTCGGCGTCGACCAGCAGGGTGCCGGTCAGTGTGATGTCGACATAGTTGAAGGTCGCCCCGTCAACCTCATCCACGAACGTGTAGCCGGCCGCATCTGGTCCGCCCGCCGCCGCATGGGCCGGCACGTCAACGACGGCCAGCGTTCCGAGGACCAGTGCTGGGACGGCGAACGACGAATAGGGACGGCGCATGGTGGGTAACCGACGTCCAGCGTACCCCAGCGGCCCGTCCGTTCGCGTTGCGGAGCATTGAAATTCCGCTGCGCGACACCCGATAGTGGCGCTCGGAGCACGCAACTACATGTGCGGTCCTTTGCAACTCGCAACCCACCTGCGGGGATACGCAGATCGGCGGCTCAGTACGCGCCGACTTCAGCGGCGCTGACCGTCGTCATCGGCATCGCGGCCAACAACTCTTCGCGCTCGAGTCGCTCGTACCCTCGCCGCACCTTGCGACGTCGGCGAATCCACGCGATGGCCACCAGCGGCGCGACCAGGATGAACGGCAGCCCACCGCTGGCGGCCAGCGGGTACCACACGAACCGGGCCGGCAACCCCTGGCGCCACGTCGCGACCAGCTCTTCGAGCCCCCGGCCGTAGGCGCGGATGAACGCCACGTCGAACTTGCGCCCGGACTCGAGTTCGGTGAGGACCTGCCGCAGCTTCATGCCGCCGCCGTCGTAGCCCCGCAAGAACTCCACCAGGTCACGCGCCGCGGCATAGGCCACCGCGGCTTCGGGGCCATCGGTCCCGTGGAAGTCTTCTTCGAGGTGCTCGAGGTCGGGAACGCCAGGGCCGAACACCGCCGACGCGAGCGTCTGGCTGCGACCGAAGCTGAGGGTGCCGTTGAAGGCCTCGGCGACCCCCTCGTGGAACCAGCGCGGGAGCGTTCGTCCCCCGGTGGCACGATGCAAGATCACATGCGCCATCTCGTGGCGCAGCAGCTCCTCGAGGTTGGTGGGCGACCCATCGGGAGCATGCCGCGCGATGATGATCCGACCCGAAGGCGGATGCGCGACCCCGGCCGCCCAGTGCGGCATGCCGCTGGCTTCGGCGACCCGACCCGAGTGATCGACGAAGGTGATGAACACCGTGTCGTCGACATCGCCCGCCAGCTCGGTCTCGATCTCCGACCACCACCGCGGCGCGTTGTCGATCAGGAACTCGGCTTGGTCGGCCAGCTCGGGCTCGTAGCGCAAGCTCATCCGGCCCATCTGGGCGCTGAAAAGTGGCCTGCTCGACGCTCCACACCGTGGGGCGGCCCTCGGTCGCCCCGGCCTGACCGGCGGCGCCGAGCCACAGACCCAGCGCCATCGCCATCACGCCCAGCCAGCGCGTGCCACCGCGCAGTAGCTGCGACCAGACACGACCCAGGGTCGATGAAGGTCGGACGGCGGAGGCAGATTGGCTCATGGACGTACCGTGATCACGACCGACTCGTCGCGCAAGGCGTTGGCCACCAAAACTCCGACGGCCACGCCGACCACCACGATGGCGACCCCCGCAATGATACCGCCGCGCGCCTTGGGGCCGACCGACAGTCGTCGACGTTCCCGGGCTCCGGCCTGCAGTAGGTCCAAGTGCTCGCGCCACAGCGTCGCGACCAGCTGAGGCTGCGATGCAGCCGCAGCGGCGCGGACCCCGAGAGGCTCGTCGAGCCGACAATCGTGCGCCAACAGCACCGGATCGTCGCGATCGGCGATGTAGCCGATCATGACGACCAGGTCGTCGCGTCGCTCGCGGCATATGCGGCGTGGTGCTCCCGCCCCGGGCCGCAGGCGCCGAAGCTCGGTGGTTGGACTGGTCGACCCCGCGACGCTCGCTTCGAGCGCGTCGAGCAACGCCTTCTCATCGCGAGTGCCGGGGGCCCTGGGGCCCAAGCCGACCGCGACGGTGACGTGCTCGGGGACATCACGGATCGAGGACGGCGGCGGAACGGCTCCGGTTACCTCGCCTGCCTCATCGGGGGGGTCGGACTCGGGCTCGGGCTCGGGTTCGGGGTCGGGCCGGGGATCGACCCACGTCGCCTCCCGCCCCGGCTCGTCCTTGATCGCGGTCACGCCCGCGTAGCCTCGTTTGGCCTCGGCATCGAGCGGCGGCTCGGGAGCGATCCGCATGCGCAAGCCCAACGATGCGCCCGTACCCTCCGCCGCCGCGGCCGACACCGGCCCGAGGCTCCACGACAGCACGACGAACACGAACAGCACCGCCCGCGCGATCCTTCGTAAGGACAACCCCCACCCGAGACGGGAACGAGCCCGCCACCTGCTCATAGAGGCGACTGGCGCTCGAGGAACCGACCGAGCGCCCACGTCTCCTTGGCGCGGAAGCCCGTCACGAATTGAAGGCCCGCGATCTCGCCATCGCCGTCGTCGACCCAGCGCACTTCCGCCTTGGCCGCCAACGGCTTGTCGAGATCGGGCAGCCGAAACGACACCTCTACCCGATCCCCCACCCGAAGCGGGGGCTCGGCGGGCACGCGCACCAGCGCGCCCCCCAGACTCAGATTCACCGTCAGCCCGGACGCCATCGCGCCGTCGTGCGTGACGTCCATCTGCACTGCCACGTTGTAGCGGGTGCTGGCGCGCTTTTCCTGCCCCATCGGTTGCACCAGTGTCGGGGGCGACACCCCTCTCCGTCAACGCACCCGGGCGCAAACCCGATGGGGTGTCCCAACCTGCGCCTGGGCGGCGTGCCAAATCGCGCAAGACAGTCAATCGACGGGGGGCCCGGGGTCGCCCCGGGGGGGCCTTTGGCGTTTTTCGAACCACAGCTGGTACGCCTCCATCTTGCGACGCTGGTCCTCGGGGGCCCGACGGCGGCACGTCGAGTGCTCCTCGCTCCCCTCGGGGGCAGCCCAGCGGACCTCCGGACAGTCGTTGGGGTTATACGCCGTGGTGAACGCGGGCACCCGGGCGACGAGCTCGGCCAGCGTCAGCGTCCATGGGGTTCCGTCCGAGCGCGTGTACTCGAAGGCCAGCTTAGGATCGGCCAGCAGCTCGTCTCGCTCGGCGATCAGCCGCGTCCGCACGGCCTCCAAGCCACCGGCGGCCTCCACTCCCCAGCCCTCGGGGCTGCGCGCGACCTTGGCAGCGAACCCCGTCGCCACGTCGATCGCGATGAGCAGTCGGAGGTCGCGGGCCGGCGTGGAGTAGTTCTCCCACGCACCGGTCGTTTCGAAGATCGAGAAGCCGGTCGGCATCTTGACGGTGCTCCCCGACTTTTGGTTGGCCACCCCGTTGTCGACCGAGGTCACCCGAACCTTCGCCGACTCGAACAGCGCCTGGATGGCCTCTTGCTGGGCTCGAAACGGATCACGGACACCAGGGGTGATGAGCGCGTCCATGTGGTCGTAAAACGCCGGAGCATCGCGCTCCCCCTGACGCGTGTCGATGTCTCGGTAGCCCGGCAAGGTGGCCAGCTCCGCATCGGTGGCCGCGACCATCAGCTGTTGCTCGCCTCGCCCCTCGATCCTGTGGGGTCGGAAGCCCTTGAACCCGCTACCGCCCAGCGCAGGGTCGGGGTTCCACAGAAAGTTGCCCTCCCAAAAACGCTTGCGGGTGATGCTCCCGTCGGGCTGCCCATCGATGGCGTAGAGCACCCCGGGCATCGTCCCCTCGGCGGGCATCCACTCCGCCAGCACGAAGATGTGCCCGTAGGGATCGGCGTAGATCGTGCCCGGTCGCAGTGCCGACCGCGACAGCTCGAGCGGATAGAAATCGCTGGAGTCGTCGCCGTGGGCCGTGCGCCCGTTCCCCGTGTGGACCCCCCACGCCAGCGTCCGCTTGAAGTAGCGCTGTACGGCCCCCAGCTCCCCCGCAAGCCGCTTGACGGGGGGATTCTCTGGTTTGCTGGCAACGCCGCGAAGGGCTCCACAGGTGGGCGCGCGCCCGCCCCTGCCCCGCGAGCACCGACGAAATCCGAACGGTAGCCGTCGCTTCCATGCGTAGTAGGCCCGCAGGAAGTACGGCGTGTCGGCGCAGTCGGGGCGAAGGTAAAGGCCCAGCTTGGTGGGCGCCGCGTCCTCGCCCCACGACAGGTGGTCGTGCAGCAGATTGCGGTCGGGCTCGGTGGTGATGAGGTGGAGCGCCGACGTGGCCAGGTCGTCACCTCGCGGCACATGGAACAGGGCCCGGACCCACGCGCTGTACAGTGCCTCCTCGGCTCCGTCCCACTCGCGCTTGACCGGCCACACGTGGCGGTCCGACTCCGCTGGAGGTCGGCGGGTCCTCGGTCGCCGAATCGTGATCGTGCGACACGCCAGCCCGGTCCCGTCGCGGCCCACGGTCACGCTCAGCCGCACCCCAGCCTCGGGTGCCACCAGGCGCGCGATGGTGGCGGCCGGCACTCCCGCGTGGTGGGTGATCTCCGCCTCGACCGCTTGCCCCTCGGCGTCTTCGATGCGCAACGCCAACATCGTCTCTTCGGAGAGGGTGGCCGCCATGATCCGCAGCGGCTGCCCGGCGGCGGGTCGGGCCGGGGACACCAGCAGTCCAACATGGTCGGCATCCTCGGTCGGGCACGTGCCCGCTTGCTCCGACGCGGGTGGAGCGGCCGGCTTGGGGAGCGTGGGCGTCACCGCGGCCAACACCGCGGGTGCGCCACCGTCTTCGCCCGCCTGCTGCGGGTCGGGTTGCCGCCCGGCCTCGGCCGCGGCCTGGCTCGACGCGGCCGGTGGATCACTCGCGGTGGCCGGCGTGGCCTCGGCCGGCGCCTCCTCGCCGCCGTCCAGCAACCCCGCAAGCCCGTCACACCCAGACGTCAGCGCAATCACGACCGCCAACGGGCGCAGCCATCGCGCAGGAGTCGAGAATCGATGTCGCCTGGCCGCGTCGCGTGCCATTTCCACACGTGCATAACGCCAAAGGCCCCGTATCGCCACCCCACCCCTGGCCACGCACGCCGCCATCGCCACGGGGCTCACATCGGTCCGCCTGCGAACGCCGCGTTTCGGCCCACTGCACATGGTATTGCTGGCCGCATGCGGGTGCTCATCGCAGACAAGTTCTCGGCCGACGGCAAGGCAACCCTGGCGACCATGGGGCTGGAGATCGAAGATCGGCCCGAACTCGGCGCCGATGACCTCCCCGAGGCGCTTGCCTCCAGTGGCGCCGGGATCCTCGTCGTGCGCTCCACCAAGGTCACCGCGGAGGCCCTTGCCCGGGGCTCGGCGCTGGCTCTGGTCATTCGCGCGGGCGCGGGGGTCAACACGATCAACCTCGAGGCCGCCAGCCAGCACGGCGTGTTCGTCGCCAATACCCCCGGCAAGAACGCAATCGCCGTGGCGGAGCTGACCCTGGGCCTGATGCTCGCGCTCGACCGCAACATCCCCGATGCCGTGGCCGAGCTGCGCCGCGGGCAGTGGGACAAGAAGCGGTTCGGCAAGGCCCGGGGTCTCGCGGGACGACGGCTGGGTCTGATCGGCTTCGGCTCGATCGCCCGCGAGGTAGCCAGCCGCGCACTCGCCTTCGGCATGACGGTCCATGCCTACTCGCGCTCGCTGACCGATGCGCAGGCCGAGGCCCACGGGGTCGTGCGAGCTGCCTCGCTCGCCGAGGTCATGCGCGACAGTGATGTCGTCAGCGTGCACGTGCCCTACATCAAGGGACGGACCCACCATCTGATTGGCGAAGAGGAGCTCGCGCTGATGAAGGACGGGGCCGCGCTGGTCCACACCGCCCGCGGTGGCGTGATGGACGACACCGCTCTGGCCGCCGCCGTCTCCAGCGGCCGCATCCGCGCCGGGCTCGATGTCTATGAAGGCGAGCCCAGCAAGGGCAAGGCCGAGTGGAACAGCGGCCTGCTCGAGACCGCAGGCGTGTACGGCACGCCCCACATCGGCGCCTCGACCGACCAGTCATCCGACGCCATTGCGCAGGAGGTCGTCCGCATCGTCAGCGAGTATCTCGGCCGCGGCGTCGTTCTCAACTGCGTCAACGTCCAAAAGCCCGGGGATGGCGGCTGCAACGTCGTGGTCCGCCACCGCGACCGCGTGGGGGTGCTGGCCGCGGTGCTCGATGCCTTCCAGCAAGAGCACCTCAACGTGCAGGAGATGCAGAACGTCATCTTCGACGGCAACGCGGCCGCCAGCGCGACCATCTCGGTGGCGCGAGAGCCCAGCCCCGAGCTGGTCGCCCGCCTCGAAGGGCACGACGACATCTTGGCCGTGTCGGTCCGCCCCCGGTGATCAAGTACCTCGGCTCCAAGCGGGTGCTGATCCCCGCCTTGGTCAAGACGGTCACCGAGCTCCCCGACGTGCGAACCTTCCTGGACGTGTTCTCCGGGACTGCGCGGGTCGGTCAGGCGATGAAGGAGGCCGGTCTGCGCGTGCGGGCCAACGATCACAATGCCTACGCCCACGTGCTGGCCCAGTGCTACGTGGGTGCCGACAAGACCGAGGTCGAGCCCACCGCCGAGCGGCTCATCGCGCAGATGGCCACCGTGCCCCCCCGCCCCGGCTACGTGACCGAGACCTTCTGCGAGAACGCCCGATACTTCCACCCCAAGAACGGTGCCCGGATCGATGCACTGCGCGATCACATCGAGGCGCTCGCCCTGCCCCCTCCCCTGCGCGCCGTGCTGCTCGTGTCGCTGATGGAGGCCGCCGACCGGGTCGACTCGACCACGGGCGTGCAGATGGCCTACCTCAAGCAGTGGGCGCCACGGGCCCACAACGACCTCGAGCTCCGCATGCCCCGGCTGCTACCGGGGCCCGGCGACGCCCACGGCCTCGATGCCCTCGAGCTGGTCCAGCAATACGACGCAGATGTCGTCTACCTCGACCCGCCCTACAACCAGCACAGCTACCTGGGCAACTACCACGTGTGGGAGACGCTGGTTCGCTGGGATGCCCCCGAGACCTACGGCATCGCCAACAAGCGCATCGACTGCAAGGAGCGACGCTCCCCCTTCAACTCCAAGCGCAAGTTCCAGCAGGCCATGCGCGAGGTGGTGGAAGCGGTTCGCGCCCGCTGGCTGCTCGTCTCGTTCAACAACGAGGGCTACATCTCTCGCGAACAGATGGTGGCGATGCTGGGCGAGCGCGGCGAGGTACAGGTTCAGGCTATCGAGCACGATCGCTACGTCGGCGCCA
>JAHZJA010000858.1 GCA_022601155.1 Deltaproteobacteria bacterium
CGCCGCTGCGCGTGGGAGTGTCGCTTCACGAGGGCTCGCCGACCACCGTCGGACGAGCCCTCGGTGCATCTGGGCTTGGAAGCTCTGCGTACGTAGCAGGTGCACGCGGCCAGGGGTGTTGCCGTTCGCGGCCGCCGCGGCCTTCGACCGATGCTCGACCGCGAGCCCCACCCGGCCGCCGCGCAGGTGACTCCGACCCGGGGTCGAACAAGGCTCCAACGTCGCACCGATCGTGGCGCCGACGCAGCAACGGGTCTGCATGCGGCAATTCGTTGCCGAACATCGTCGAACAAACTCGCCGCGCATGACCGACCGTGGTCCTCCCCAGCCATGCAGCGAGGGCCCGTGGACCCTCGGTCGGACGAGCCCGCGGTGTGTCACAGGCCGGGCCCTCCCCCACCAACGCAGCGAGGCTCGTGGACCCCCTTGGTCGGGCGAGCCCGCGGCCGGTCACAGGTGGTGGCATCGTCGAACGAGCTCTCGACGCCTCGCCGGCGGTGCCCCCAAACGCAGCGAGGGCCCGCCGACCGATGGTCAGACGAGCCCTCGAAAGGCCGTGGGGGCGACGAGCGTCGCCCGTGTTGGCCCTTATCAGCCCTTGAAGGACCAGGTGAACGACTGCACTTCGCCGTCGCGGCGGTCGGCCTTGGGCATGACCAGGCCTTCGAGCGACGCGAGCACGCAGTTTTGCAGGCCCTCGGGGGCCGAGCTCTTGTCGGTGATGACCTTGACGTTGGTCAGCTTGCCGGTCTTCTTCTCGATCATGTAGCTGGCGACCACATCACCCGAGAGCGTCGGGGTCTGGGTCAGTGCAGCGTCGTAGCAAGCCTTGATGTCCGAGGTCTTGGTCTCGAGCAGCTTGCGGTTGTCTTGCTTGTAGGTCTCGGTGTCGCGAGCGACGAAGCTGCAACCGGCACCGAAAGCAACGAGCGTGAGCAGAGCGATGGTCTTGCGCATGGTGGATTTCCTTTGCGGTCTGGAATGAAGAGGGTCCGGCGTCTCAGCCGTTGACCTTCTTCTCCTCGATCACCTTCTCGTTGCCCTGGTCGTCGACCTCGATCTTGGTCTCGGTGACTTCCTGATCCGTGATGGTGAACTCCACCCGACGGTTCTTCTCTTTGCCGTCGTCGGTGTCGTTGCTGGCCACGGGGCGGGCTTCGCCGTACCCCTTGGCGCTGAGCATGCCCTTGCTGATGCCGCCGTTGCCCGTCAGGTACTTCATGACGGCCTTGGCCCGGCGATCGGACAGCTTGAGGTTGTGGGTGTCGCTACCCTCGGCGCTGGCGTGACCCTCGATCTCGATCTTCTTGATCTGAGGGTTCTCCTTGATGACCTTGGCCACCTCGTCGAGCAGACTGTGCGAAACCGATTTGATCTTTGCCGAGTCGAACTCGAACTGGACCTTTTCGTTGATGACAATCTTGTTGTCGCGAACCTCGACTCGCTTCTCCGGCTCGGGTTCGGGAGCAGGGGCCGCCTCGGGAGCCGGGGCAGAGCCCAGGATTGCGAGGCCGGCATTATCCTGCCAGACGCGAGGGCCACAACCGGCAAGAGCCAGCGAGGCAACCATGAGGCCCGCGGAGAGCAATCCGACGGATCGGCGTGCGGGAAGACGATGAGCGTGCATTTCGATCTCCGTCACAACGGATGGGGATTGGCCGGGACCACGCATGTGCGCATCCCCCGACCGGGTGCTGTGGTTCGCGCACAATAGACCCACATGGGAAAACGTCAACCCTTCGCATAGGCACACCCGCCTCGCCTCCCAACTGTCCAAGCTCACACGCGAAGGCCCATTGGCCGACCCTCGGGACGTTCTGGGCTCGCCGACGTCCGTTCTCGGCGCTAGCCTAGAGCCCAATGGCCTTTCGGATGCGTATCGTCGTTGGCTCCACCCTCGTTTCGTTCGCCGCGTTCGTGACCGTACCCGCGTTCCTTTCAGTCGCCGGAGCGACCGAACCCGAGGTCGCGGAGCCCCCCGCAGTCCCCGAGGCCAAGGGGCCCCCGGAACTCCCTGAAGCGATCTCCGAGACGGAGGCTCCAGCCGAGGTCGCGGCACCCCAACCCGACGCTGCGGTTCCGCCGACCCCCGCCGAAACCGAGCCCGGCGCGGTGGCGGAGCCTCCAACCGACCCTGCCGCGGCGGTCCCCGAGGTCGCGGCTACGCCCGAGGCCACGACCGAGCAGCCCGCGGCACCGGTGGAGGCCCCGCCCGAGCCCGCCATCGACCCCGCGCTCCTCGACGCCGTCCCCGAGGTCGAGGCGGCATCCCCGGTCTCCACCCGACCGGCTGGGTCGCGCGACTATGCCTCCCCCGAAGAGCACGACGCGGCCGTCGAAGCGGCGTACGCCAACCGCTACCGCCCCGCCGACAATCCGTTGCGTCTCAACATCACCGGGCGCGTGATGTTCGCCAACGCCAGCGGCCAGCAACAGGTCAACGGTCGCCTCGGCGGAGCCGCCGTCGACATCGGCCCCGCGTGGAACAAGGTCGGCATCGCCGCCACGTTCACCGGCTGGGGCGGGCGCATCCTGCTGCCCGCCAACACCGGCGCCCAAATGAACGGCATGGTGGGCGGAGGGCTCTCGCTGGGACTGGGCCGCCTCGCCTTGATGTCCCACGGTTACCTCGACCTCCGACTCGGCTACGACATCTACTATGGCGTGGTGAACCAGCGCTCGGACGCGACCGCAATCCTCGCCAGCCAAGGCGGGGAGCAGCTGGTGGCCACCCTGCCCCAAAACCTCCTGCCCCACGGCCCCCGTGCCCGCATCGACATGGGCTTGGTCGGCTCGACCAACAACCGGTTCTTCCACGGCTTTGGGCTCTCGATGGGCTACCAAGCGCTGATCGGCAGTCTCAACGGCGGGCTACCCACCACCAACATGCTGACGCTCGGCTTCAGCTACTGGATGGGCTGACGGAACCCGCCGCAACGCGCAGCAAAGGGGCCCGCCGGGGCCCCTTTTTCAATTGGCGACCGTCGGCGAGAAACATCGCGACCAGTGGCGGGTGAAGGTCCGTACGCGATCGGGTGACGACCGTGGCGCGGGCTCTTGGGCTTCGCCTCGACACGCGTTGCCAACGTCGTTGACACCTCCGCCGCACTCGCCACCCGAGCGCGGCCAGCAGTGGTGTACGTCATCTATTGGTTGCATCCGCGGTGGCTCGAGGGCGTTGGTAGGGGAATCGATGTCCATCCGATCGACATGTGGCCTCGCCCCGAGCACCGGTTCATGACGACGGTGATGCCCGCTTGCTGCGCAGGCCAAGCTCGCCGCTTCGACCCGTCCCTCCACCGCGAAAAAATTGGACCTCTCGCGCCCTAGACCTTCACGGTCTTCCACCGACCTCGTCGGAACGCTGCGTAGGCCAAGACAGCGGACAACGAGTAGGAAAAGGCGACCGCGATGAACACCCCGCGAGGCCCCAGCCCCAGCGGATACGCGAGCGCCCATCCCAGGGGGATCTCGACCACCCAGAACGCCACGATGTTGATGAGCGAGGGCGTCCGGGTGTCACCCGCGCCGTTGAAGGCGTTGAGCAGCACCATCTCCCAGGCATAGAAGATGTAGCCGAAGCTGATGATCATCAGGGCGTCGGACCCATAGCGGAGCACCACGTCCTGGTCGGTGAGCAGCGCGGTGACGGGCCGCGGCCACAGCACGAAGACGACCGAGATGAGCCCCAGGAAGGCCATGTTGTACAGACCGCTGTACAGCACCGCTCGCTGTGCGCGGGCGGGGTCGTTGGCGCCCAGGCTCTGCCCCACCAATGTCGCAGTCGCGTTGGAAAAGCCCCAAGAAGGTAGCAGCGCGAAGATGACGATGCGCATCGCCACCGTGTAGCCCGCCACCACGTCTGATCCGAACCCGGCGAGGATGCGTACGAGGGCGATCCAGCTGGCCGTGCCGATGAGGTGCTGCCCCACCCCGCCCACCGACAGTCGCATGATGTCGAGGATGATCTTCGGGTTGGGCCGCAGCGACGCCCGCGACAACCGAACCCGTGGCCCGAGGCTCAACGCGCGCAGCTGGTAGGCCACCCCCACCCCGCGTCCAATCGTCGTGGCGACAGCCGCTCCGGTCACTCCAAGCTCGGGGAACGGGCCCAGACCGAAGATGAAGCAGGGGTCGAGCACGATGTTGATGCCGTTGGCGATCCACAGCGCCCGCATCGAACGCCCAGGGTCGCCAGCCCCGCGAAACACCCCGTTGAGGATGAACAACAGCATGATGAAGGCACTGCTGCCCATCACCACGGAGGCGTAGCCGCGACCGGTGTCCACCACGGCAGTCTCGGCCCCCATCCCACGCAGGATGTCGGCGGCAAACCACGGCGCGCTGAGGCTGATGAGCAGCCCCACCGCCAGCGCGACCAACAGCGCCTGTCCCCCCACCGTGGATGCGGCGTTGCGATCGCCCTCCCCCACCCGGCGCGCCACCATGGCGGTGACGGGCATCGCGATGCCCACCCCCAGCGCGTACACGAGGGTGACCACCGACTCGGTCAGGCCCACCGTGGCGATGGCTTGCGGACCGAGGCGAGCGACGAACACGACGTCGACGATGGCGAAGACCGCCTCCATGCCCATCTCGAAGACCATGGGGATGGCCAGCAGCGGGATGGCGCGACGCAGATCGAGCCGAGCGAAGTCGCGGTCGCTGCCGCGCAGCGCCTCGCGGAACAAGGCGAGGATCGATTGTTTGGACTCGTCGTGGTGGCTCATCGTGAAATCCCCGCTCCAGTGCTCGCTCCCCGTCGGGGGGAGCCAGACAGCTCGACAAACACGCTGGGATACGACGCCGCCCCCCGTCATTCGGAGGTCGTCGCGGCGTCGATCAATCGACCAGCGTGGGATTCACGGTCCACATGGGAACGGGGGACACTAGCGCACGGGCGCACGAGGTCAAGCACATCGGGGTAACCTCACGCATCGAAGCACCAGACGTTCACACCGCATCGCGGCCCAAGCTGGAGACCAACGCGGTCTCCCGGGGCCCCAGCCATTCAGCGCATCCGTCGTTCGAGACGGCGCGTGGTGTCTTCGAGGACGGCCCGGTACGCGGGCGGTACCAGCTCGATCTGGTGGCGCAGATACGGCAACAGCTCGGGGTTGGTCAGCTCGCCCAGCGCGTGCAGGGCCAGCTCCACATGCTGCTTGTTGCCCTCACGCAAGCGGTCGCACAAGCACTCCAGCGCCTCGACCGTGTTGATCTTGCCAATCGCCCGCAACGCCGCCGCGTGGGCTCGGTCGGCATCGGGCAGGTCGCGAGCCTCGAAGATCCGCCGCAGCGGCTCGAATGCATGCGGGAAGATGAGCCGCGCGGTGGCATTGGCCGCGGCCTCCCGCACGGTGGCCGCGTCGTCTCGCAGCGCTCGTCCCACCAAGGTGAAGCTCCGCTTGAATCGCAGACTGCCCATCGCCGCCCCGACTGCCTCCCGGACCTTGGTCACCGGGCGGTCGAACAGCTTCTCCAACGCGGCGATGACGGGGTAGGCCCGGATGGCCTCCAGCTGCCGCACCACCTCGACGGTATCGACGTCGGACTGCTGCCGCTCGAGCTCGAGGACCAGCAGCAGCGCATGGCGTCGCACGAAATCGGGAAAGCGCCGATCCGCCATGATCCCGGCCGCGATGAGCCCAGGATCGCCGTCCAGCTCCCACTCGGCCAGGTCCACGTACCAGACCTCTTCGTACTCGGGCAGCTGCTTGAGGAACTCCGGCACCGGCACCGGTCGGGGCGCGTCTTGCTGTTCCTCGCCCAGGCGGTCGACCAGTCGGCGGTATCGCTCGCGCGCCTTGGTGGGCAGCTCCAGGTTGGACAGACGCTTGTAGACGTCGACCACCTGCCGGAACGCCCGCACCGACGCAAACGCCTCGGCCGCGGCCAGCAGTGCATTCTCGACGATCTGTAGAGGATGGCCCGCGCCTTGGGCCTCGCCCGCCGCCCGCAGCCATGCCTCGGCGCTGCGCAGCCGTAGGTCGTCAGCGTAGGGCAAGGCGGCGCGTGTGCAGTAGTCGGCGGCTTCTCGCAAGATGCCAGCCGCCGCGTGCCACTCGCCCGCGCGCCGGGCCAGGGTGATGAACGCCTCGAACAGCCGCAGCGCATCGAGCTTGAGGCCGTCGTCCCGTAAAATTCGAACGCTGTTGAGGTAGCCCTCGGCGACGTTCTCGAACGCGCCCGCCTCGGACCCCAGGCGCGCCAGCAGCTGGTAGCAGTCGAACGCACGCTCGCGCAGGCTCTCGGTCTCGAAGTGGTCGGCGACTTCTTCCACCGCGGTGGTGGCCTCGGCCAGCGCCATCCGAGCCCGCTCGTGCCCCAGGCGGTACAGACACAGACCGTAGTTGATCTTGACCAGCGCCAGCTCGTACGGACGATCCCGCAGCTCGTCAGCGCTCATCACCTCTTGCCACAGCTGCGCCGCGTCGCCGTCTTGGCTCGCCCGCTCCAGCTCGATGGCCCGGTGCACGGGCATGCCCGCGGCCGCAAACCACTGCGCCGCGGTGGCGTGCTCTCCCGCCCGAGAAAGATAGATGCCCAGCAGCTGCATCCCGCGACGGACCCCGGGTTCCCCGGCCGCCATCCGTACCTGCTGCTGCTCCAGCGCTCCGGGTCCCGGCGCCTCGGTGGCACCGAGATAGGCCGCGCACGCTGCCGCCTCACGTACCAGGGCCAGCGCCCGCAGGCACTCGACCATCGCCCGCAGCCACTCTTCGTACTCGAAGTCGATCCGATCGACGACCTCGACCAAGTGCCGCAGGTGCACCAAGGCATCGGCGTACCGCCCGGCCCGCATGTTGGCCTCGGCCCGGACCCACAGCACCGCCGTATCGATCACGAGCGCCGACCTCCGGGACGCCCCGCCGTCACCCGACGACCGGACGCCCGTGCCTGCAGATCGGTCTGCACGTCTTCGATGATCTGCCGCGCCTTGTGGGCCCGGCGTCCGTGGCTGATCGCCTCGGCATCGATGACGTGGATCCGATGCAGGCTCTCGAGATACGGCAGCTCGAGCGGGCCTCCCGGCAGGATGTACACCCCGTAGATCGGAGCCCGCGACGCCAGCTGCTGCACATCCTCGGGGGGCAGCTGGCACTCGCCATGGGTGAGCAGATAGACCAGCGCCGCACCGTCGCGACGACGTGGCTGCCCCAGCTCGGCGTTGAGCTGACGGATCACCCGCGCGTAGTTGCGACCGCGCTCGGCCCGAAACTGCAGCGCATACGGAACCTCGGCGCTCCCGGTCCCGCTGACCTTCACCCCTTCGTACAGCCGGCTGTCGAAGAACCGCAGCACCACGTCCTCGCCCAGCATCGCCAGCCGCTTGCACAGGGCCAGCGCGAGCCCCCGAGCGAACACCTCACGAACGCCACGCATCGAGGCGCTACCGTCCACCAACACCTGGTGGGTGCGCCGCTCGTTCTCGTGCTCTTTTTCGTGGGTGAAGTAAAACAGCTCGCCGTCGATGAATTTGCGCTCGAAGATGTCCTCGTCGTAGGCCAGCTGCGTGAGCACGAGGTCGTCGATGTTGCCGCGCCGCTCGATCGACGCGTACCCGTCGATCGAAAACGCCTGCTGCCCCGCCTCGCGCTTGACCTCGAGGATCGAGGGCAACAGCTCCATCGAGAAGTCGATCACATCGGCCAGCGAGGGGCTGATGATCACGTTGTAGAGATCGGCCAGGTCCACGCCCGGCAGCGCCTCACCCCCCCGAAACAGACCCAGCAGCCGCAGCGCATCGAGATCGATCTGCTCGACCTCCAAGATCGCCAGCAGCCGATGGTCATGCATGCTTCGCAGCCACGCGGTGGCAACCGATTGATCGTAGCGGCCCCACGCGGTGTTGGGCTCGACACGGGTGTACTGCACCACATCGACCGGCAGCAGGTTGGGCCGCAGCACCCGGACTTCCTCGGGCAGCTGCGGCACGATGCTGGAGAAGATGCGAGCCAGCACCACGCCCACCATGGGATCGCGGTGCTTCCAGCCGGCCTGGCTGCGCACCAGCTCCGCGTCGGCCAGCTCGACCAACAGCCGTCGCCAGCCCTCCCCCACCTCGGGATCGCCCAGCCCCCGCAGCTGGCTCGCGGGGCGGCCGAGGCCGGCCACCAAGCAGCCCAGGTCGTGCACCACCACCAGCGGCACCGAGTAGCCCAGCCGCGCCAGCGCGTTGTGCCACGCCACCGCGCGCATGAGCGCCAGCGCCCCGGCCCCTTCGAGCTGGGACAGCGCCATGGTTCCCACCTGGCGCTCGAATTGAGCGGAGCTGGTCGCTTCGGCCACGGTACGAACAGACGATCGACAGGCCGGGGCTAGACGAAGCGACTCGAGGCGAACATGGTCTCGAGTAGCTTGTCGACCTCGCCGACCATGCGCTGGGCAGTGGGGTTGTCGGGCATGCGCATCAGCGCCGCCTTGATGTCGCCCAGGTTGCGCAGCTGGCTGAACAGCTGCATGTCCGACAGCACCTGCGAGCCCGTGAGCGTCTCGCGAATGATGCGAAGCTCCTCCAGCAGGTCGGCCAGGTTGGTCGGCGTCGCCCCGATGCGGGCTTGATCGGGGTGCTGCTCGTACCACTGGTCGAGCACGGGACCCACGATCTCCTGCAGGATTTCCTCCTGCTCGGGCGTGTTCCACACGTGCCGCAGCACGAACAGGTCGGAGTCGTTGACGTGGCTGCGGCCGTCGAACACGGCCGAGGCCGCGAACAGCTTGAGTAACTTGACGATCCGGCGGTCGGACAGCCCGATGCCCTCCGAGCGGATCTGGAACACCAATCCCTTGAAGGTCGCGAAGAAGTCCTCGCCAAATTCCAGCAGCGAGCCGAAGTTGCGCTGCAGGGTGAACAACTCGCTGGCCGTGATGACCGGAGACAGCGACGGCGCGTCGGGGTTCATGCCCGCCGCCTCGAGGTCGATGCCCTTTTGGAGCAGGCCGCGGAAGTGATAGCTGTCGAGGTAGTCCACCCGCACCCGCAGCAGGAACCGGTCGAACAGAGCCGAGAGCGCCTCGTCGGTCGGCACCTCGTTGCTCGCCGCGTACATCGAGATGAGCGGCACCCGAACGGTTTGATTGCCGTGGGTAAAGCGGCGCGAGTTGAGCAGCGTCAGCAGGCTGTTCAAGATGGCGCTGTTGGCCTTGAAGATCTCATCGAGGAACACGACCTCGGCTTCGGGCAGCATCCCTTCCACGCGACGGCGATACGAGCCACTCCGAAACGCCTGGATGTCGACCGGGCCGAAGATCTCGTTGGGCTCGGTGAAGCGGGTGAGCAGGTAGTCGAAGTACTTGGCTTCGATCACCTGGGCGAAGCTGCGTAGCAAGGCGCTCTTGGCCGTGCCGGGCGGGCCGACCATGACCAGGTGCTCACCGGCGACCGCGCTGATGAACAGCAGCCGAATGATCTCCTCCTTGCCCAAGAACTGGGCCTGAAGCTGGCGAGCGCCGTCTTGCAGGCGACGGGACAGATCGGCCACCCCTTCGTTGGCGGCGGCGGCATTGGCGGGAGCGACCATGGTCACGACGTTTGTACGATGCGTGGTACGAGGCTCGCCAGGAGTTTGTCGACCGCACTGCGGGGGACCAGCTCCTGGAGGTGATCGAGGTATTCGGTCCAACGACGGGCAATGGGAGCGTCGACACGGTCGCGGCTGCCAAGGGCTTCGTCGGACTCGCCGGGGAATCCCAGCGGGGAACCGATGGTCTCGGATAGGTACGGGAGCAACAATGGCAGGGCCAAAAAGGCGGTGACCCCGGGGTCGCGGCTGACGGCGGCGACCCCGAGCCGTGCGTCCAGCTCGAGCACCTTGAGAAAATGCAGATGACAAAGCGCCCCCACCACGCCGGACAACACGGTGGGGTCGGTGGGCAGCACCAGCCCGGGCAGCGCCAGCGGCTGCCCTTCGGCGGGCACGGGCGCGGCCCGATCGGGGTCGGGGATCGAAGGCAACAACGCACCCGCCACCGCCCCACCCACGGCGACCCAGTCGCGTTGACGAGCCCAGCGGTGGCAAATCGCACGCACGAGCGCGCGGTCGGAGAACACCTCGGCGGCCCACAGCGGCGACCAACCCGGCGGAGCGTGCAGCGGCATCACCACCGAGGTCAGCGGTGAGCAACGCATCGCGTCCTCGAGCATGCGCTGAGCCTCGGGTGCGTGCGGCTGCTCCAGCCAACCCACCACGTCCTGCCGGATCCCCTCGGTCCCCAGCAGTCGTAGGCCACGCCGGGGCAGCGGTTGCCCCTGGGTCCGCAGCTCGCCCGCGGGTGTCGCCACCACGGTGTCTTCGCGGCGTAGCTCCACCAGCGCCCCCACCGAGACGTGTCGGACCAACGCCTCGGCACAGCTCTCCGGTCGGGGCAGCGTCAGCATGCTCCGCGTAGCGCCCTCCACCCGACGCCACGCCGCCTGCCGCGACCACACCCGTCGCCGGTCGGGATGATCGAACACCAGCACGTTGTGCAGTCCGATCCACAGGGTCAGCTCGTCGGCGTCGGGGTCGGGCAGGCTGGGATCGGCCACCAACAGCTGGGCCCGTCGCATCCTCAAGAAGCGAAGCCGCGGATCGGACAGTTCCCCAGCTTGGTCGAGCATCAGCTCGCGATCGCGAGGGCGCATGGGGGGACCGACCGACAGTGGCCCGCCACCCAGAAGTGGCAGGACGAACATCTCCACGAATTCCGAGAGGCTTCGCGCCATCGACTATTGACCCGGCGTGCCGCCGTCGTCGGCGGGACCCTTGGGCGCGCGGCCAAAGCCCCACAGCGCAAAGCGGCCGAGCTTGCGGTTTTCGATGCGGCCGGGCTCCAGCGCGGGGAGCTCGGGTTCCACCGCCGTCGCTTCGTGGAGCTGGAGCCGTCCGATCAGCGCCGCGTCGAGCGGAAGCAGTTGCTCGGGCTTGACCCGAATCGGGTCTCCATCGGGCTGCAGGAACAGTGCGTGGTCGTCGGGGCCCAGCCCAAGCAGCTGGCGCGCCAGCGTGGGTCGGACCCGCGGCCACAGCTCGTAGCCATCGGGCACCAACACCCCGGGCGCCACCTCGCCCAGCCGACGACCCAGCGGAACGATGGCCCCCGCGCCCAGCCCCGCCGCCGCGGCCCGGCTGCGAGCGCCGATCGACGAGCCCGTGATGACCACCAGGCCTTCGTCCAGCGGCACCACGCGTGAGGCCGCCAGCGCGCTGGGAGGAATCAGATAGACCAGGTGCCGCAGCAGCCCGACCTGCTCCCAAGCGATGAGCGCCCCGCGGGGCTCACGGGGGTTGGCCGCCGGTCGCACCTGGAGCTCGACCTGCAGGGGTACCAGATCCGCCTCGCGCAGCTGGCCCAGCTCGCGCAGCGTGGCCGACCCGGTCGCCTCCACCAGATGGCGGCCATCGACGAATCGCGGCGGTCCGGCCAGTCTCTCCACGCGCTCGACGTCGCCACGAAACAAGAACATCTCTTCGCCAGGCAGGCACGCCGACGCCGAGCTCAGCTGGATCGGATGCCGGTACCCAACCTGCACCGCCGCCCGCGACGATGCGGGAGCCAGAAGCTCCACCCCAGGGGTGCCGTACAGCACGTCGAGCACCCGTCCCCGGGGCTGCCGCACCCGCAACAGCAAGCTGGCCTGCGTATCGCCCTCTAGCTGGACGTAGTAGCCCGCAAAGCTCGCCTCCAGCCGCCATAGATGACGAAGCACCCGTGATGCCAAACCGGGGGTCACCAGGGCCAGGGCCAGGTCCTTGAGTCCGCAGCGCTCCGGGTCGGCCGACACCCCCGCCAGCGGAAGTGGCACGCGGCGTAGCTCGAGCCGCTGGATCAGCTCTACCGGATCCATGCGATCGACCGTCGTGTACGCCGACGCGTGATCGACATCCACCACCAGCACCTCGTCGGCACCCGGGGACACCAGCGAGACGAGGTCGTAGCCGAACGGCGCGTCGCGTTGCCGCCAGCGCACGAACACCGAACCGCCGCCCGTGTACAGCTGTCCGCGGGTCGCCCCTGCCAGCCGGCCCAGCCTGTCGACCGCGTAGCCATCCCCCGCCGCGCAGCGCAGCAGCAGCGCGTGCCCGCCCTCGCGTCGGCGCGCGTGCTCCAGCGTCATCGTGGGGAGCAAGTCGTCGAGGCTCGCCTCGTCGCTGTACGCCCCCAAAAATCCCACCAACCAGTCGATGGTGGGAAAGCTGACGAGCACCTCACGACCCACGGCAATACCGCGTGCATCCGGCGACAGGCCCTGCAAGCGAAACCGCGTCTGGCCGGCCGCAACCGGCTCCAGCAGGGGCTGA
>JAHZJA010000859.1 GCA_022601155.1 Deltaproteobacteria bacterium
CGCCAGCTGGTGATGCTGGGCCGAGCCCCTCACCTGTCGCGATGGCGGGGGCACGGCACGCGCGACGACGTACGCGTCGACGAGGCGCTGCGCCGGGTCCAAGCGCGCACGCTGGCGGGGCGCCGGGTCTCGACGCTCAGCGGAGGAGAGCGGCAGCGGGTGATGCTCGCGCGATTGCTGGCCACCGACGCCGAGCTGCTGCTGCTCGATGAACCGACGACCGCGCTGGACGTGGGGCATGCCCTGCGGCTGCTGGCGCTGTGCCGAACGCTGGCCGCCGATGGCACCGCGGTGGTGGTGGCCATGCACGAGCTCGATCTGGCCCGCCGCTTCGCTGACCGTGCGGTGTGCCTGGGCGCAGGGGACAACGGCGAGCACCACGAGGGGACCAGCACCGAGGTGCTCACCGCCGCGGTCTTGGGTCAGGTGTTCGACGTGGATGTGCGAGAGCACGCCGCCGGGCTGTCGTTTCACTCCCGCGCGCCGAGCGACGGACCATCGCCCGACGACGACGGCGCCTGAGAGCCCTCAGCGGGCGCAATGTCGTCTCGGGCCGCTCACTGCAGCGTCAGCACCCGCGGCCGCGACGACCACAGCATCGTCATCGATGCTACCTGGCCCGATCCTTCGGTGCGCATCAAGATCGCCACCGCCCCCTCCCCCGAGGGATCGACCAAGAAGGCCCCGGCGTGGTGGCCACAGATCACCAGCTGCTCGAGCTCCATCCTCGACAACGGACCGCTCAGCGACTGCAGGTGCTCCAGCGCCCCCACGGGATCACTGGACCATGTCTGTAGGTCCTCTTCACCGCCAACACGGATCTCGGCGCCGCGGAACGCCTCCCACTGCTCGGGATCATCACTGCGGATGGCCTGGACCAATCCCTCGGCCTGATCTCGGCGCAGGCTCCCCCACAGCGTGCCGCCAAACGACATCGCATTGCCAAGGCCGGCCTTGGCCGTCATGCGCACCCCGTGGCGGGTCAGCGCCCACACCCCTTTGCAGCCCAAGCCCCAAAACCACGCGATGATCTTGCGAGGCTCCCACACCGCCTGGAGCGAGCCGACGCGGTCCTCGCGAAGCGTGTAGCAGATGAGCGCGGGGACCTGGAGCTCGCGACTGGGATGGGCCTGGGTGATGTTGACGACCGTCGTCTGGCGAATCAGCGTGTCGCCGGCCCAGAAATCTCGCTTCACATCGAACGCCACGCTCGGCTGAGGCCCGATGAACACGTCCCAGAACGTCTCGATCTTCTTCGTGCCCTGGTAGCGCCCCGCCTCCACGGGGTCTTCGACGAACCCATCGGGATGGAACAAGCCCACCCACGCCTCGCGATTCTTGGCGCCGACGTGGACCGGGGACGAAAGAGCGAGGTGGAATTTCTCGATGGGATCCATGGGTGTTGCCAATCGGTGGCGCTCAGGTTCGGGCGGCCGCGTGACGGCCCGCATTGCGGCCGGCGAACAAGCCGTCGGAGATGGAAAGCCCGCTGGCGTAGCCGTTGGAGGCCACCCCCACCGCAGTGCGTCCCGCCGCGTACAGGCCGTCGATCGGCGTGCCGTCGTCGGTCAGCACCCTCGACGTCGGGCCTTCGGTGCGCAGCCCCCCCAGGGTGAGGCACGGGGTGGGAAACAGCCGCGAGTCGTAGTCCAAGGGGATCCCGTAGAACGGGCCCGTCTCGATGGACGCGAGATACTTCGCCGCCTTGCCCAGAGCATCACGACCACGCGCCACGCCGTCGTTGTACTCGGCAACCGTCCGCGCCAAGGTCTGAGGGTCGATGCCCATCTTGTCCGCGAGCCCCGCCAGCGTCGGCGCACTGCGGGGGCTGATCCATCCGTTGATGACCCCGAAGATGCGCTGATACAGGTGCTTGTCGCCCGCGAACACCTGCCGCCGCCCGGCCATCATCGTAGTGGAGTCCAACACGAGCGTGCCGCGTCCCTGGTGCCGCTCGATGAGGTGCTCGCCGACCTTGCCGCCGTAGTAGGTCTCGTTGCAGATGCGCTCGCCGCTGCGCCCCACCAAGATCCCGCCCCACCACTCGGTGGGCGGATCGATGAAGCGCGGGGCCGTGCAGCGATCCATCTGACCGACCGCGCCCCCGACCGCCTGGCCCATGCGAATGCCCGTGCCGTCGTCGCCCGCGGTGCCCAGCCGTAGGCTGCAGCCTGCGTAGTCGGGGGCGTTGCGCTCCATCAGCTCGGGGTCGAACACGAACCCACCGAGCGCCAGTACCACGCCCCGCTTGGCCCGGACCAACCGCGTCACGGCGCGGCGCTCGAGCGTGGCGAGCAGCTTCTTCAGCCCGCGATTGGCCAGCGGGCTCATGCCCCCGCCGTACTGCACCAGCGTCGCGATCGTCTCGCACACCAGGCTCCACTGCCGCGGCAGCTCCGACAGCATCACCCCGATCACCTCGCCCGCGCCGTCCACCACCAGACGCTCGGCCCGGGTGTACGTCCGCAACTGCACCCCCGCCTCGAGCGCGGCGTGACGCAGCGAAGCGGCCGTGAGGTGGCCGGTCAGTCCGGGGCCCAACGGTCGATGACCACGGGGGGCCGGCCGCGCCGCGTCGGAGAACGGCGGACACAGCTCGTTGCCCGAGAAGTACAGCGTGCAATCGTCGGGGGGCAGCGAGGCCTTGACCACCTCGCCGCTGACCGGAAACGGGCACCCCATCGCCCGCAGCCACTCGAAGTGCTCGACGCTCGTCTCGCAGAACGAGCGCAGCGTGGCCTCGGGCACCGCGTCTGCGGTCTCCAGCTGGAGATAGGCGAACATGTTCTCCGGGGTGTCGTCGTAGCCCGCCGCCCGCTGCAGATTGGTGCCGCCGCCGAAGTAGATCGCCCCGGCACTCTTGCCCGTGGCTCCACCACCGGCGAATCGGTCCACCAGCATCACGTCGGCGCCCTGGCGACAGGCCTCGACCGCGGCCGCGCCTCCGCCCGCACCGAGCCCGACCACCACCACATCGGTGTGCTCGTCCCAGCCAACACGGCGACCGGCTCTGATGACCCCGGCCTGGTCCCCGCGCAGGGGCTGATGGTCCGCCATTGGGTGCCGGTCTACAATTTTTGGCTTGTCCCGTGCACCATGCCCGCAGTGAGCTGGTACACCGGAGACCCCTTCTACGACACCGTACTGCTGGTGGGGCTGGTCATCCCGCTGGCCACCGTGCTGGTGTCGCGGTTCGTCAGCGCACCCTACGGCCGCTTTGGCGGGCAGTGGCCGCTGCCCAAGCTCCACGCCAAGTGGGGGTGGATCCTGATGGAGCTGCCCGCCACATTGGTGTTCTGGCCTGCATTTCTCACGGGACCTCGCTCCGGATGGACGGTGCCCACGATCATCGCCGGGATCTGGGGCATCCACTACCTCAACCGTGGCTTCATCTTCCCTTCGCTGCTCCGCGTGCCCAAGGGAAGCCGGACGTTCTCGATCGTCGTGGTGGTCACGGGGATGTTCGTCACCGCCCTGCACGGATACCTGCACGGCTTCTTCATCGCACGCTACGGCGACCACCTCACCGACGCCTGGCTGAGCGACTCCAGGTTTTGGGTCGGGCTGGGCCTGTACCTCGCGGGCCTCGTCCTCAACATCCACTCCGACTCGGTGTTGCGCGCGCTACGAACTCCGCAGGAAGTCCAGCGAGGCGACAAGATCTACCGGATGCCTCGCCGCGGGGGGTTCATCTTCGTCACCAACCCGCAGTACCTCGGGGAGCTCACCGCCTGGGTGGGCTTTGCGATGCTCACGTGGTCGCTGGCGGGGGTGGTCATCCTCGCCATCTCGGCCGCCAATCTGATCCCCCGCGCCATCGCGACCCACAAGTGGTATCGGGACCGGTTTCCCGACTACCCGCGAGCCCGCAAGATCCTGATTCCCTTCATCTTCTGAAGTATCCGGACCGCCGAGAACAACCGTGGTGAAACCCGACATCGTCACCGGAGCAACCGGACAAGTTGGACTCGAGCTGTGCCGCGCCCTCGTGGCTGCAGGCCGCACGGTCCGTGCGGTGGTCGTCCCTGGCGATCGCATCACCCCCACCCTGACCCAGCTGGGGATCGAGACGGTCGAGGCCGATGTTCGTGACGTCCCTGCGCTGCGTGATGCGATCGACGGCGCCGCGCACCTGTACCACCTGGCCGCGATCGTCAGCACGACCCCCCGACACGACCCCCGGATGTGGCAGGTCAACGTCGAGGGGGCCCGCAACGTTGCCACGCTCGCGCGAACCCAGGGCGCACAGCGCCTGATCTACTTCTCGTCGATCGTGGTGTTCGAGCCCGACCCCACCGACCAACCTCTGGACGAACGCCGACCCCGGGTCCCGGTTGCTGGGGCCGCGCCCTACGTTCAATCGAAGATCGTCGGCGAGCAGGTCGTGCGCGAACAGATCGAGCTCGGGCTCGATGCCGTGATCGTCCACCCCACCGTCGTCATCGGGGCCAACGAGGTCCACCACGCGGGCGTGGTGCGCAACCTGCTGTTTCGCTACTTCGACCGGGCGCTGCCCGCCGTCTTTCGCGGTGGGTTCGATGCCGTCGCCGCCGCCGATGTCGTCCAGGGCGCCATCGCAGCGGCCACCGCCGGTCACGCCGGGCACAGCTACATTCTCAGCGGTCAATTCCACTCGATCAGGGATCTACTGCGCCGGACTCGACCGTGGTGCGGAGCCCCGATTCCACGCGTTGCGATCCCGATCACACTCGCGCGATCGGGTCTTCCGCTGGTGGAGATCGCAGCTCGACTCACCGGTCGACCCCCCGCATTCACCCCCGAAGACCTGCGGCAGATGGTCGGCAACCGGCAGATATCGCACGCGAAGGCCGAGCACGAACTCGGCTATCGACCCAACGGGCTCGATACTGCCCTACGCGATGTCTACGAGGCGTGGCAACGCCGAACATGATCCAGCGGCCACTGAGCCAATTTCAGTGGTAGGACTGCGCCCCAATGGGCGCCATCTTCGATCCCGCAGTGCTGCAACGCGTCGTCAACGACAACATCGGGCAGCCCATGAAACAGATGGTCAAGGCGATCGCCAGCGATCTCCATGGCCACTACCCCGGTCACATCGACGTCGATCCTCCGTGGGTTCTCAACAATGCCGGCGGGGCGATGGGGGCCTTCGCGTTGCTGCACGCGTCGATCACCGAGTACCTCATCGTGTTCGGCACCCCCATCGGCACCGAGGGCCACTCCGGTCGTCACATGGCCGACGACTACTTCTTCATGCTCGAGGGTGAGCAGTGGTCGTTCTCGCCTGGCGAGACCGAGCGCGAGGTCTATCGCCCCGGGGACATGCACCTGCTGCGTCGGGGCAACGTTCAGGGCTACCGCATCCCGGAGAACGGTTGGGCTCTCGAGTACGCCCGTGGGTTCATCCCCTCGATGATGCCGTTCGGGGTCCTCGACGTGGTGACCAGCACCCTCGATGTACCCACCCTGACCAAGACGCTGGGCATCTACGCACGCGGAGTCACCCGCGAGCTGATGCGCGGCAAGATCTAGCTGCCCGCACGCCACCAGCTTCGACCGCGCGGGCTCGGTGGGTGGCTGCGCCGCAGCTGCTGCGCCAGGCGGGCGACGTCGCTGCGCTCGTCCGCCCCGATGACACCGACGATCGCTCGGCCTCGACACGCGCCACCGCGGACCCGGGGCGACGACGGAAGTGCTCGACGATCCGTTGCGGTTGGCCCGGGCCCGGCCGCGGTCTCGAGCATCATGGCGACGAGCCGACCACGGAGCTCGGACTGGTGATCTAATTGCCGTCAGGTGCAGCCACGTCCTGGCCGCGCCGCTCGAACGCCATGGCGAGGTGTAGGAATCGAACGATTGTGTCGGGCAATCGCGGACACGGCCGTGGGGTGTTCCACTGCATCGCGGGCCGATTGTGGCCGGGCCAGATTCTGTAATTGCAGTAGTTTGTAAAACTAATCATGCAGCATCAGCGACCGCCCGAGACCCGTCGATGAACCGCCAGACCCTGCTGGGATCGCCTGCCATCATCATCCCGCCGCGCTTCGCATCCCAGCGTGGCGACGCTCCGGCCCAGACCACGCGAGTGCCCGAGCTCGAGGCGCTGCCTCCCGAAGACGCCCTGTTCGATGCCCGTGAGCGGTGGGCCGAAAACCAGCGCGGCCGGATTCTCAATGGTCGCTACCGCCTCGAGTCCGCGCTGGGGTTCGGCATGACCGGCGCCGTGTTTCGCGGGGTCCGCCTGGGCCTGGACAGGCCAGTGGCGATCAAGATCCTCGACGAGTCGTTGCGAGCCAACCCCGACCTTCGGGCCCGGTTCGAGCGCGAGGCCCATACCGCCTCGCGCCTGCGTCACCCCAACTGCGTGGGCATCACCGACGTCGACGAAGACGAGGAGCTCAGCTACTTCGTGATGCCGCTCATCGACGGGTTCGAGCTGGCGGAGATGTTGGGCACCCCACTGCCAACCGAGCAGGCCGTCTCGATCACCCGGCAGCTGCTCGAGGCGCTGGCCCACGCCCACGCGCTGGGCATCGTCCACCGCGACATCAAGCCCGAGAACGTGCTCGTGGTTGAGGGCCGCAGCGGTCAGCACCACATCAAGCTGTTGGACTTCGGAATCGCCAAGGTCACCGCCCCGGCCGACGATCGCTGCCTCACCCGGATGGGGCAGGTCTTCGGAACACCGCAGTACATGAGCCCCGAGCAGGCCAAGGGCATGGGCGTGGGGCCGCAGTCCGATCTTTACTCCACCGGGCTCATCTTGTTCGAGCTGCTCACCGGGCACCCGCCCTTCGAGTCCGACGACCCCATGGAGCTGCTGACCATGCACCTGCGCGAGCCCGTCCCCTCCCTGCGTGGGCGGGTCGACGATGCGGTGGTCGACGTGGTCGAGCGTTTGGTCGCCAAGGACCCCGCCCACCGTTTTGGCAGCGCCCTTGCGGCCGTGGAGGCGCTGGCGGCCCTGGGCTCCGCCTCCACGTCTTCATCGTCGTCACCCAGCGTAGCGGGATCGGTGGAGCCGCGGCCCCAGCCCGCTCCCCTGCCCTCACCATCGACGCTGCCTCGCGTGATCATCGACCCTCGATCCCACGTGGGCGCCACGCGACTCACCTCGACCGTGCAACCGCGCCGGATGCACGTCCAGATGCAGTCGCGCCCGTGTCCCGTCGTCATGCATCGGCAGCGGCGCGAACTCGCGCCCGTCGTCGGCGCGGCCGCCTTGGTCGTGGTGGGGTGGTTCGCGCTGGCGATGACCATTGTCGGTTGATCGGCAAGTCCCCGCCGTGCAGCCGTCGTCCAACGACGCTCCAGCCCGCCGCCGAACCCGTGGCGCACCCCGTGTAACCCCACCCAAGGCCGTCGCAGTGCCGGGCCCGCAGGCGCATGCCAGGGCGCCTGTCGAGGCACCGCACTGGCAGACAACAATTTCCTCAACGGTTCGGGTACCCTCGGCCATGGGTCATGGGGGGCGAAGACGGCAATGAAGCGAACCCCCCGAGTACTCGCGTCGATATCCTGAGTACGGAGCTCACACGGCACGACGGACAGGAGGACCTATCCGACGCCGCGCTCCACGAGGCCATTGCCAACCGGGTTCGACAGCGCCTGTTCAGCGGTCCCTACCCCGGGATGGAGATCGGCCGTTACAAGCTGCTCGAGATCATCGGTGAGGGGGGCATGGGCACGGTTCTACGGGCCCTCGATCCACAGCTGCACCGCCAGGTCGCGCTCAAGGTGCTCCAGGAGCAGCTCAGTCACCAAGACGAGATGCGCCTGCGCCGAGAGGCGGTGGCGATGGCCAAGCTGTCGCATCCCAATGTCGTCCAGGTCTACGAGGTCGGTGAAGCGGACGACCGAATCTTCGTGGCGATGGAGCTGGTCAGCGGTCAGACCCTGCGCGAGTGGATGCAGGGCGAGCACAGCTGGCGAGAGTGCGTGGAGCTGTTCGTCCAGCTCGGAGACGGGCTCGCGGCGGCGCATGAGTGCGGGCTCGTTCACCGCGACTTCAAGCCCGGCAACGCGCTCATCGACGAAAAGGGCCGAGCTCGGGTGCTCGACTTCGGGCTCGCCCGCCAGACCGATGCCGACGAGGGCGACGAGTCCTGCGGGAACATGGCGTCCACGCGTCCCTCACTCATCGCGGACGAGGCCGTGGCCACGAGCATACCGCTGACCAAGACCGGTACGGTGATGGGCACCCCCGCCTATATGTCACCGGAGCAGTTCCACGGCGCGGCCGTGGATGCGCGCAGCGATCAGTTCAGCTTCTGCATGACGTTGTACGAGGCCCTCCACGGCGAGCGCCCGTTCGGACAGGGCCAGCTGTCGGAGATCATGGAGCGGATCTACCGGACCCAGCTGTCGCCCGTCCCCGCAGGTCATGGCGTTCCACGAGCGTTGCGCAAGATCCTGCTGCGAGGAATGGCGGCGGTGCCCGATTCCCGCTGGTCCTCCATGGACGAGCTCCTCGTCGAGCTGCGCGCCCTGATCGCTCCAAGGTCGCATCGCTGGTTCACAGCGAGCCTCGGCGTGGGTCTACTGGTCGCAGGTGGGGGCCTGGTCGCATCGCTGTACGGCAACGCGGACCAGCGATGTGAGGGGAGCGAGCAGCAGCTCGCCGGGATCTGGGATCCGGAGCGCCGCCAGATGCTCGAGGATGCCTTCGACAAGACCGCGGCAGCGAATGCCGCTGCGACCTGGACG
>JAHZJA010000860.1 GCA_022601155.1 Deltaproteobacteria bacterium
TACTTCAATGCCGTGGCGGACCGACGCGCACGACTGGCCGCGACCGCAGCGATCGGGTTGGTCGACGTACTCGCGGCCCGCGGTCAGACCGATGATGCTCTGGCCTGGTCGGAACATGCTCGCGCACACCTGGACGCGCTCGATCCCGCCAAGGCCCTCAACGCAGCTCTGCGCCAGGCACTGGCACAGGTGGGCGCGGCCTCGCCCAACCGCTGACCCCCGCGCACGGCGGTGCTAGGTTGCGGCCATGTCTTGGAATGGCACCCGTGGCCCTGTGTTGATCGCCGCCCTGCTCCTCAGCCCGGCATGCGGCGACGACACCACCCCTGCCGATCCCACGGACAGTGCCACCACCACCGGCGGTCCGGGCTCGACCACCAACACCCCGCCCGCAACCTCTGACTCGACCGGCTCGACCTCCATCGACCCGGACTCGAGCGGGAGCGGCGACACGAGCGGAGGGCCGGCCGTGTGCGGGAACGAAGTCGTGGAGGGCCTGGAGCAGTGTGACGACGGCAACGACACCCCCGGCGACGACTGTGAGCCTGGCTGCGTCCTGCCTCCGGGTCAGCTGGTGTGGGCGGTCACCGTCGATGGCGGCGAAGGCATCGACGAAGCCAATGCCGTGGTCGCGCTGCCCGATGGACAGATCGTAGTGGTGGGGCAGCAGCAGACCGCTCGTGGCGGTCGCGATACCTGGCTCGCGGCCTACAGCCCCGCGGGCGAGCCGCTGTGGTCCCGCGTTCACGACCTGGGCGCTGGCCTCGACGATGTCGCGACCGATGTCGTGGTGACCTCGGACGCCGGGGCGCTGGCGATCACCGGGTGGGTGGAGATGCCGGTCGCCGACGGTGCGGACGACGACGACGACATCGTACTGGTCGAGCTCGACAACACAGGCGAGATCGTCTCCAGCTACACGTATACCGGGCCCGAAGGTCTGGTCGATCGAGGCACCACTGTCGCCGTCGACAGCGAGGGACTGCGGTTGCTCGGTGGCGGCGTGGAGACGGTGGCCCAAGACGATCAAATCTGGCTGGCCAAGGTCGACCTGACCGGTGCCATCGTCTGGGAGCAGACATTCGGTGGCGCAGGCGACGGATTCGACGCGGCGGTGGCGATGGCTGCGACCGCCGACGGTGGCTTCGTGGCCGTGGGTGCCATCGACAGCGGCCCAGACCAAGACATGTGGATCAGTCGCCGTGATGGCGACGGCAACGAGCTGTGGTCGGACGTCGTCGACGGGGGCTTCGGCGCCGACGCGGCACAAGGGGTGGTCGTGGCCGACGACGGCACGATCTACGTCTCGGGCGGTCTGGCCAATGCCCTCACCAACGGCCTCGACCTGTGGGTGGGCCACTACGACGACGCGGGCAACCAGCTGTGGACCAGCACCTGGAACGGGATGTCGTTCGACGACGACACGGCGTGGGGTGTGGACACCACCAGCGACGACAGCGTGATCGCGGCCGGAGGAACGGTCAGCCCAGGCCAGCAGATCAACATCCTCACCACCCGCATCGACGCCAACGGTGAGCGCTGGGTGGTGGGTACCGACGGGGGCAGCATGCTGAGCGACATCGCCAACGACGTGGTCACCCTGGCCGACGACAGCGCGGTCGTGGTGGGGCGCGTGACGGTGGTCGGTGAGAGCACCAACGCCTGGATCGGTCGCTACGCCGGGTGACAGACAGCCCTCGCGACGCACGGGGCTGCTAGACTCGTGACGGTGAGCGACGACCCGGGCACCGCACAGGATCCCGAGGCGCTCACGCGCCCGTTCGTCCCCGTCGAGGTCGACGATGAGCGCGCCGAGACCGTCGTCGAGGGTTCCGCCGTCGCCCCCGAGCGCACGCGACTCATCGCGCCTACCGATCGCTACCGCGAGCCGGCCGAGACTGAGCCCGCCGCTGGCCACCGGGCTGCGTCACCCGCTGGCGCCGCCGGGCCGGCCGAGCTGACGGTGCCCCCCATGGGCGGCGCCGATCCTCGTGCCAGCCACAGTGCGCTCACCGCCTCGACCAGCCGTGGCCACCTGGTGGTGGGCCGTGACCGCGAGCTCGAGCGCCAAGAACACCTGGCAACCCACACCCGCATGAAGAGGCTCATGCCGCTGGCGGCCGTGCTGTGGGTCGGCTTCTTGTTCGTGGACTGGGTGCTGGCCACGTGGGTCGTGCCGGGGTCGCTGTGGCCCTACGTTGGTCTGCGTGGGCTGGGATTGCTGCCCATCCTCGGCGCCTGGTGGAGGCTGAACCGAAAGCCCGTGCCCTCGCGCCGGGCTCTGGCCGCCATCGACCTGACCTTGACCACCAGCTGCGCCACGGTGCTCGCGTTGATGTGCTTGCTGTCGGGAGGCCTCACCAGCCCCTACGCCACCTATATCGCGATGGTCATCGCCGGCCGTGCCGCGGCGTGGCCCGACCACTACCGCACGGGCATGGTGCGGCTGGGAGTCCCCGCGCTGGCGAGCCCGGTCGTGTTGGCGCTGGCCATGCCGTGGTCGGAGCCACTGCGCGCCCAGCTGTTCGACTCTACCGCCCGCGGGACGTATTTCTTCTACGCAATGCTGATA
>JAHZJA010000861.1 GCA_022601155.1 Deltaproteobacteria bacterium
CCGCCCGCCACCCCCCTCAGACCAGGCCGACGAGGCCACCGCTGCCGTACTGCGGATCGCCGAACTGCTCGATCCCGTGGCCCATCGCCTGACAGACCGACACCAACAGCTGGTTGTGTGGCACCGAGTCGTAGGTGAGGAAGCGACCCGGGGTGAGGCTGCCGCCCGCGCGCCCTGCAATCACGTAGGGCATGTTGTTGCCGGAGTGATTGTTCGACCGCGCATTTTCGGTCACCCAAAGGACCATGGTGTTGTCCAGCAGGGTCCCGTCGCCCTCGGGGATGTCCTTGAGCCGCTGCACGAAGTACGCGAACTGCTGCGTGTACCAGCGCGAGATGGCCTCGAGCTGATCTTGGGCCCCCGCATTGTTGGTGGCCGCGTGCGACAGGCTGTGGAAGGTGTCGTTGCCCGAGACGCCATCGACCCATGAGAAGTCGTTGCCGTACGGCGCACCGCCCCACATGATGCTGCCGACATTGGTGACCCCGCACGCCAGCGCGGCGACCAGCATGTCCATCTGGGCGCGCCCCACCTCGGGGAACGCCGCGTTGGAGTTGGGATTGAGACCACCTGGGATGTCGGGCACCTCGCAGTTGGCCCCCACCCCATTGGTCAGCCGTTGCTCGATGCCACGGACGGCGTCCACGTGCGCCTCGATCTTGTTGCGATCGGCGGCGCTCACCCGGCTGTCGATGCGGGCCAGGTCGCGATCGAGGAAGTCGATGACGGACAATCGCTCGGCCCGTAGTCGAGCCATCTGCTCGGGGTTCAGCGCCAGATCGCCGAAGATCCGATCGAATGCCGCGTAGGGGTCGCTCTCGACCGGCAGCGGCTGCGCTTCGCCCTTGTACGACAACACGTAGCGCAGGTGCTCCACCCCGCCGAAGTTGTCGACGCCCAGCTCGAGCGAAGAAAACGGCGTGTCCTGACCGATGATGTTGGCCACCTCCTGGTCGACGGTGATGCCTCCGGCCCAGCCCGCGGTCTCGTTGCCCCCGCCCGAGAACATCGAGCCGTCCATGATCGGCGTCCCGGTGAGGATGCTGCCCATGCCCCGGGGATGACCGCCGACATTGGGCGAGTCGTAGTAGGACGCCATGTCGACGCCCTGGAGGAACTGGCAGTCACCGACCAGGTTGGAGATCTCGACGCCGCTGACCGTGTCCCCCCCGGACAGCGGCGCGAGGATCGGAGACATGGTGAAATCATCCACCGTCCCCACGGGCGCCCAGTTGTCCGGGTAGCGCCCAGTCATCCCCGTGGTGGTGCAGAACACCACCAGCCGCAGCGGAAACGCCTGGCCTCCGGCTCGGGATTCCAGCATCGGGATGAAGGGCATGGCGGCGGCCGACAGGCCCAACCCCTTGAGAAACTCACGTCGTCCGGCGCGTCGCTGTCGTCGTTGGCGTTGCATGGCGGTGGTCTCCTCTAGAGCTGAGCTGCCTTGACGTGGCGTACGGCGTCCGAGACCGCGATCGACACCATCAGCTCGCGGATGTCGTGGTCGGAGGACGCAAAGTCGGAGGTGATCTGCTGCAAGGAGCAGTCGTCGGCGGGGCCCTCGAGACGGCCCAGCGCGTAGCGGAACCACTGGGTGGCCACGCATGCCTGTGCCTGCTCGCTCCCGGCCAGTTGCTGGGCGAAATCGACGGGCCCGTCGTACGAGCCGTCGATGTCTTCGGTGCCCACGAACTCCCCGGAGGCATCGACGGCCAGGTCACCTTCCATCGTGCGGTACTGGCCCACCGCATCGTAGTTCTCGAACGCGAAGCCGAGGGGGTCCATCAGGATGTGGCACCCGAAGCACTCGGGATCGTCGCGGTGCTGCGCCCAGCGTTCCTTGGTGGGCAGGCTCGGGTCCAAGCCCGGCGGGTTGTCGTTGACGTTGTCGGCCGGCAGCGGCAGCGGATGGCACAGCAGGTTCTCCCGGACCAGCACTCCTCGCAGCACGGGTGACGTTTGATTGTGGTGGGCGTGGGCACTCATCACCGCTGGCGTCGTCAGCACCCCAGCGCGCTCCCCCTGGGGCAGGTCCACCCGCTGGAAGCCGCCGTCGGGCATCGGCAGCGTCACCCCGTAGATCTCGGCGAGATCGGGATTGACCATCGAGTACGACGCGGTCAGCAACGTCTCCAGCCGGGCGTCATCGTGACGGATGACGTACTCGGCGAAGCGCTCGACCTCGGTGCGCATGGACTCCGCCAGCGTGGCCGAGAACTGCGGAAACAGGTCTTCGTCCTTGTCTTGGGTGGCCAGTTCCTCGAGCGTCAGCCACTGCACGTGAAAGTGGCCGATGGCAACCGATGCCCTCGCATCGTCGATCATCCGCTCCGCCTGCTCCCGGATCTGCTCGGGTGTCGACAAGGCGTTGGCCGCCGCCGCGGCCGTCAGCGTGTCATCGGGCATCGACTCCCACAGGAAGTACGAAAGCCGCGATGCGACCTCGTAGGGAGACAGCGGGGCCAGCTCGCCGGGCGGGGGCACATCCTCCACGTGGTACAGGAAGAACGGCGACTGGAGCATCCCTTGGACCACCAAGCGAATGCCGTCGACGAAGCTTCCCTCGGCCCGCCCCTGTAGGTACAGCGCGAATGCATCGTCCCGTTGGTCGTCGGTCAGCGGACGCCGATAGGCGCGCGGCCCAAACTCGGCGATGAATGCCTGTGCACACGCATCCTCCCCGGTGGTCTCGGGGTCACACGGCAGCAACGACGACAGCTCGAGCACCACCTCGTTGGCAACGCTCTCGGCCGAGTCCATGTACTGCTCCACCGACAGCTCGGTGACGGCCGCGATGGCATTGCTGTCGAAGGTCCCGATCTTCTCGTCGGAGACGAAGCCCTCGGCCAGACCGAGGTCCACCCCCAGCAGATCGTGCACGGTGTGGTCGTACTGCGTCCGGGTCAGTCGCCGTAGCGGCGAAGGCCCAGCATCGACATCGCTGCACTGGCTCGCGGGCGGCACCCGTGAGTCCGCATCGTCATCGCCACCCTCGGCAGCGCCCGGACCCGCCGAGTCACCCGGCTCCCCTCCGAGCCCCTGGTAGCAACCGGTCAGGCCGAGCATGCTCGCGCACACCACTGCCCACCGCCCTCGCTTGGGCTTATTCGTCATCGTCCCCCCTTCCATTTGGCAGCCGGGGAGTACGACGAGCGCCGTCCTTGTCTCAGGTTTGTTTGTGGGATCGGCCACAGGCCTTACGCGGCCTGAACCACGGCTCAAAATCGGCCAACGACGGCCCAACCGGCGTGCCCAGGGCCCACCGTGACCGTCGGCTGCACACGTCGCTTCTGGCGACGGCCGACGATCGCGTAGCGCACGATCGCTCCTGCGATCAGGGCTCCCCCGACGCCGAGCGTGATGATGCCTGCTCGGTTGAACACCACCGCGCGATCCGAACGCCGCTCGTACTCCGGCAACGTCGACGCGTTGGTGCTCCCGCGGCTGTCCACGCGAGCCTGCACGAGCAGGCCGACACCGGTGCCCACCCCGACGACACCCCCTCCCAACAAGACGCCGCCCAGGGGATCGGCATACCAACGCCGGGGCTGGTCGGTTGGGGCAGGAGCCGCGGTGGCCGGCGGGGCCTCCTCGGTCGGGGCGGACGCGGGCTCGGCCACCGGCGCATCGTCGACGACGGCCGGGGGCACTTCGCCGCAGCGCACGATCCCCGCGCGCGCATCGTGGGCCTCCTGGGGCGGTACGTCCAAATTCAAGAACTGGCGATAGCCCGCAACGGCGCGATCGCAGTCCCCCCGCCGCTCCTCCACCATGGCGCGCACGTAGATGAACACGGGGTCTCGGTCCTCGCGCTCGGCATCGTCGAGCACCTGCAGAGCAGCCTCGTAGCGGCCCTCTCGCACCAACGTCGCTGCCCTGTGGGCCGCAGAACGGACCCGCTCCTCCGACGTCGGCGAGGCTCCCCGCGCATCTGCGGCGGCGCTCGTCATCAGCGCGAGCCACAGCACCATCCCGACCGCGCCCGTCATCCGTCCTTCTTCCACGAGGAGGGTAGCAACTCGTCCGGATCAGCGGGTGGGGTCGCTGCGCGCTTCTTCTTGCGAGGCTTCGAACGCCGACGCGACGTGGCCTTGGACCGTTTCGGTCGTGGCTCGGGCGTGGGCTCCACCTCGGGCACTTGCTCGGCATCGACGAGCACCGGGGGCCGCTGTGCATCCGGCCCCGGTGCCACGGGTCGATCCTCGACGGGACTCGACCCCTCGGACTCGGAGGCAGCCGGAACCACGGCCTCGGTGGCCTTCGCATCGGGTGTTGCGCCCCGCAGCCCCCCGGCGACGAACCCCGCCACGCCCACGGCACCACCCAGGGCCAGCGGTATCGCCCAACGCAGGGGTCGAGAAGGCGGGGACGCGGGTGCGAGCGACCGCAACAACGCCCGCCGGTCGATCGTGGGGACGGGCTCGACCCCGAATCGCTCCGCGAGTACGTCGGCGCGCTGCGGCGCCCCTACGTCGAGCCCCTGGTCGCGCGCAAACCGGGCCAGCTCGTCGCTGAGCGCCGCCGCGGTCGGGTAGCGTCCATCGGGCTCCACCGCGAGCGCGCGTGCCACCACCTCGGCCAGCGGCGCGGGATAGTCGGGCACCAGCGAACGGGGCGGCTCGTAGTCGCCATCGACCACGCGGCCGATCACCGCATAGTCGTTGTCGGCGTAGAACGCCCGGCGCCCGACCGTCAGCTCGTACAACAAGATCCCCAGGCCGAAGACATCCGTGCGCCGATCGACGCGATCACCCCGGCACTGCTCGGGAGACATGTAGCCGACCTTGCCCTTGATCGTGCCCGCCCGGGTGAGCTGGGTCTGCTCCGAGACACGGGCAATCCCGAAATCGAGGAGCTTGACCGAGCCATCGAAGCCGACGATCGCGTTGCTCGGCGAGACGTCGCGATGCACCACCTCCAGCGGGTGGCCGTCGTCGTCGCGGTGTTCGTGGGCGGCGTGCAACCCCGCGGCGATCTCCATGATCGTACCCACGGCGAAGGCCAACGGCAGCGGCCCGTGCGGCCGAATGCTGCGCATCACGGCCCGCAGCGTCCGCCCGTGGAGGTACTCCATGGCCAGGTAGTGGCCGCCCTCCCCCACCCCAAAGTCCAGCACACGCACGATGTTGGGGTGGCGCAGACTGGCGGCGATCCGCACCTCGTCGAGGAACATCCGCACGAATTCGGGATCCCAGCCCAGGTGCGGGAGCAGCCGCTTGACCGCGGCCAGGGTGGGTGCGCCCGAGGGCGGCGTGCCCTCTTGCAGCACCCGTGCAGCGAGGTACAGCTCGGCCATGCCTCCGGCCGCCAGGGGTCGCATCGCGACGAACTCGCCGAAGCGTGTTCCCGCCGGCAAGCTCGACGCGCTGGAGACCGTGGCGACCACGGCTCGTCAGTCTACCGTAAAAAATCGGGTACACGCGGTTCAGCGACCGCGGCCGCGCCCCAAGCGGGGCACGGTAACCGGCAACGCCGCCACTGCAGCGGGATCGGCAAGCGAGCGGACCCAGCCGTCGAGATCGGTGAGCAACGCCTCCGTTGCCCGTCCCGGCCGCGCTAAGCGGCGGATCCGGTCGCCTAGTGCCTCACGCGCGCGCGCCAGCCGTGTGGTGACCGTACTGGTCGCCACCTCCACGACCTCGGCGATTTCTCGCGCCAACATACCTTCCCAGTAGTGCAGCACGATCACCGTCTGCACCGGTTCGGGTAGGCCGGCCAACGCCGTGAGCA
>JAHZJA010000862.1 GCA_022601155.1 Deltaproteobacteria bacterium
CAGGGGTTCGATCCCCCTCGGCTCCACTCCCTGTCCCCTCGTCGGTGCTAATCTTCGTAGCGCCCACGGGGGGTGCACAGTGGCTTCCGCTCGGGCCGCACCGAGCACCCAGGTCACGCCCAGTGGGCACGGTCGCGGGGCCGGACGCAACGAGGCATGTACAAGCTCTTCAAGCGCTCTCACGTGCCGGGGACCTTCGAGGTTCAGATGTCCGGTGCATGCGATACCGGCATCGCGCGTGATCACAACGAAGACGCCATCTCCATCCAAGAGGATGACGGCCGCGGCTACCTGCTGACGATCGTGTGCGACGGCATGGGAGGTCACAGCGCGGGTGAGCTGGCCTCGGCTCTCGCGGTCGGCGTGCTCAGCGAGTACATCGAGCGCGAGTACGGGGGCGACAAGACTCCCGACGTGCTGCTGCGCGAGGGCTTCGCGCTCGCCAACGCCCGGATCGACGAGCAGGCCCAGGCCAACCCCAGCGCCCACGGCATGGGCTGCACCTGCGTCGCCGTGATGGGCATCCGCGACCGCATGTGGGTGGGCCACGCCGGAGACAGCCGCCTGTACCGCGTGCGCGACGGTCTCACCGAGCAGCTCACCACCGACCACACCATGGTGCAGGAACTGGTCGACCAAAATCTCCTCACGCCCGAGCAAGCCGCCACCCACCCCTACCGCGGGCGGATCAGCCGCTGCCTGGGGCACGGGAAACACAAGAGCGACGCCGAGATCAACGAGTTCGTGCTCGACAAGGGCGACAACCTGCTCCTGTGCAGCGATGGCTTGAGCGATGTGGTCCCCACCGAGGAGATTCAGGCCCTCGTTTGTCAGCGCGATGTTCGGAACGCGTCCCGGCGATTGATCGAGGCGGCCAACAAGCAAGGCGGGCCCGACAACATCTCGGCGATCGTCATGCGCCGTGTGGTGTGATCGCTCGCGCGGCGTCCCACCCCTGCTCCCCCTGAGCCTTCGCCCCCACCAACGGGGAGCGCTATCATCACCGCCAGGTGAGCACGGCACCCACGCCCGACGCCACGTGTCGCTACGCGGCCGGGCTTCCGCACTGCGGCCGGCGTCGGCTCGCCGAGCACGACCGCGTGTGGATCGCCCAGCGGCTGCGCCGGCTGTGGCTCCACACCGTGCTGCTGGGTCTCGCGATGCTGGCGGCCGTGGTGGCGACGATCGTCGCGACGGCCCGGGCCCCGGCCGTCGCCGAGCGCCTCGGCGGTGAGGTCGGCGTAGGCCTGGTGTTGCTCGGTGGGCTGGGCCTGTTGGGATGCCTGGGCGCACGCGGATGGTGGCGAGGGCTGGCGTTGCTCGGGACCGGCATCCTCGCGGGCGCGTTCGCGGCCGACCTGTGGCTCCCCGCCCTCCCGCAGCCGCGGTGGTTGATGGCCGAAGTACTCGTGGGCACCACGGTGTTGGGACTGAGCTTCTTGGGGCTGGTGCTCACCCGCCGCATCCGGCTGCTCCGACGCAGCCGCGACATTCGACACGACCTGCATGAGGGCATGCTCGAGCGCTTCGAGGGCCCCCGCCCTTCGGCACCGGTAGAGCCGCTGCTCGCACGACTGCAGACTGCGGCCGCGGCACGCCACGATGCAACGATCCGCCTGGAGGCCTTGCCCCGCTGTGGCTTGGTGGTGCGTGTGTCCGGGCGCCGCGTCGAGCGGTGGGAGACCACACAGGTCGTCGACATTGCGCCAGCCCAGCCTCATGCGCTGCGGGTGGCCTTGCCCGAGGACGTCGTCCCCACCGTGCCCGACCCGCGGCTGTGCCTCAAGCGACGGAGCCTCACCCCCCAAGAGCGAGCCGAGCTGGGACGACACATCGATCGTCTGCGGCGCCGTTGGTGGCCCGCGGTCGCACTGACCGTCGTCGTGCTCGTGCTCGTGGCCTGGGACCTTCGCGGCGCAGCGCCCGATGAGCTCGTACCGCTCGACGGCGCTTCGCTCGGCTGGCTGGCGTTGCTCGTGGTCGTCTACGTCGGCTACGTGCGGCGCATGCTGGCCGCGCGCAAGCTCGAGCACGACCGACGCCTGCGCTGGGTGGTCACCGTGCACCGCCCCGCAGCCGATCCCAGACGCGATCCCCCCACGCTCGAGGTGTTGCCCATCTCGCAGCTGGCGTGGACCGAGCAAGCCGCCCCCGCCGGGTGGCGGCTGTCGAAGCTCTGATCGGCGACGCCGCCCCACCCGACGCGAGCGATCGCCGACGGCCACCCCGCGACGTCCTTCCCCGAGCGAAGCGTTGCGCCCGAGCGTCAGGCCAACCGCACTGCGAGCGTCGGCCGTGCCGCGCTGTGCCCGAGCGCCAGGCCGACCGCACTGCGAGCGTCGGCCGTGCCGAGCTGCGCCCGAGCGTCAGGCCGAGCGCGATGGCTGTAGATGGACGAGCTCGGGTGCCCCGGGCTCTTCCACCGCCGGCGTCGGCACGGGCGCGCGGCCAAAGTCGACCGTCATCCACGTACGCTCGTGCATGTAGTAGGCGAAGATCTTGATCACAGAGTCCGCGAAGCCGATCGACAGCGCGAACCCAACCTTTCCCGTGAAGGCATAGGCGACCGCCGCCGTGATCGACCACGCGATCACTCGCCAGCTGAGTGCCTTGGCCAGGCTCCTGCGCCGCGTTTCCACCGTCATCGTCTCCCTGATCAATCCCGTGACGAACCTTCGAAGGCCCAACGACAGTGTTGGATCAACGCTTCGATTTTTCAAACGGCATAGAACCGTAGATTCCAACTTTCGATTCGGTAAGCATCTTCCCTACGCCTACTCGGTGGCGAAAATCTTCACTTAATGGGCCGTATGACACTCTGGGTGTCGTTCCATAATACACGGTGGTTTACATATAAATAACGATGCTCCGCGGGAACCGCCACGTTGCTAGCCTCGATGGGTTGATCGACAGCGGGCCGGATTCGGCGCCGGGGCGGCTGCGCACGCGGGTTGGCCTGGCGCTCTTCATCGCGATGGTGGGGCTGTGGCTCGCACCGATCGGACCCGTCCTTGCGGCCGCGCTTCCGGTGCCCGCGGGCTGGGAGCAGGGCCCCAACGCGGCCCCCGATGCGCGACGGCGCGCAGAGGCGTGGGCCGCCGCCTGGGGAGGCTCGGTGCGGCACGTCATCACCCCCAGCGGCCGCGATGACTTCGCCGAGACCTTGGTCGTGGTCGACGTGTCCAGGCCCATGCCAGCCGACGCGTTCGGCGATCCGGCGGTCGCCACCGCATGGCTCCAACGGCAGGCGGCCACAGCCCTGGGTGCAACCGCGTCGGTCGACGAGACCAGCGTCGAGCAGATTCCGTGGACGACACCCGGGGTCACGGTGCTCGTTGGCCGCGTCATCGTCGAGAGCCGTGCGGCACGGATCGCCTTTGCACCGCGCGGCCCTTCCCACGTGGTGGTGATGTTGCTGGTGACCGCCAGCGAAGAGGTGCTGTACGCGGACCTGTTCGACGAAACCGTCGATGCGCTCGAAGGGTTGCGTCCCCCGGTCGTCGCGTTCTCGACGGGACGTTGGCGTGGTGTGGCGATCGTGTTGTGGCTGCTGGTGGCGGGGATCGCCACGGTGCTGTGGACGCGACGCAACTTGCCGCAGCCGGGCGCGCGTGCGGCCGGACGCCAGGTGGCGGCGGTCTTGGGCATCGCAGCACTCGCGGTGTTCGTGCTCGTCGGTCTCGCCCTGGACACCGCATCGGTCGAGCTGTCGCTGGCGGGCTCCAGCCCTTGGGGCATGGCCGCGGAGCTCGGAGCCGTGGGGTTGGCCGCAGCCGGGCTCGCCATCGTGGGCACCGAGCTGTGGGAGCGACGGCTACAGCCGATCGTCAGCGCGCCGCGGGCCGGGAGCTTCGCCTCGGGCGGCAGTCCGTCACCGCGCCGAGCCACCGCCCTGCGGGCGGCCATGCCTGGTGAGCCCCCGCCCCCCGCCGTCGATCCGTGGCAGGGGGCGACGATCGGTGGGCTCGCGACCTCTCACCCGCCCCCGGACAGCGGAGGCACTGCGGTGGGCCCCGCCCCCACCAACGTTCCCGTCCCCTTGCCCAGCGATGTCAACACGGCACCGATTCCAGTGCCATCGCACCACGACGCGTCGGGCGGGACACCGCGTCCCAGCCAGGTTCCCACCGATCGTCTCGCTCCCGTCCCCCACGACATCGGTCGCGCCCCGCGCTCCCTCCCCAGCGACATCCCCACCGATCGTCTCGCCTCCATGCCCCACGTCATCGGTCGCGCCCCGGGCTCCCTCCCCACCGATCGTCTCGCCCCCATGCCCCACGACATCGGTCGCGCCCCGGGCTCCCTCCCCAGCGACATCCCCACCGATCGTCTCGCCCCCATGCCCCACGACATCGGTCGCGCCTCGGGCTCCCTCCCCAGCGACATCCCCACCGATCGTCTCGCTCCCGTTCCCCGCGACATCGGTCGCGCCTCGGACTCCCTCCCCAGCGACATCCCCAC
>JAHZJA010000863.1 GCA_022601155.1 Deltaproteobacteria bacterium
ACTCCCGTGGAGGTCGTCGTTCGCAGCGACGACGCCACCATCCGCGAGTCGCTGTCGCGTGTGCGCGAGTCGGCTGCGTTCCTGGGCCGCATGAAGTCGCTGACCGTCCTCGATGCCGACGGACAGCTGCCCAAGGAGAGCGCCGTCGCCGTGGTCGACGGGGTCGAGATCGGCCTCCCGCTGGCTGGCCTGGTCGACCTGGACGAGGAGCGCAAGCGCCTGGCCAAGGAGATCGCCAAGAAGACCAAGGAGCTCTCCGGCCTCGACCGCAAGCTGTCCAACGAGGCCTTCCTCGCCAAGGCGCCCGCCGACGTCGTCGAGCGTGAGCGCGAGCGGCAGGGGCAGCTACGCGACAGCCTGAGCAAGCAGCAAGCGTTCCTCGATCGACTGAGCTGACGACGCCGTCGCTCCTGACAGAGCGACGGCAGGCCCGCGAGACCGTCAGTCGAGCTTGGCCAGGAACGCCCCGTTGTCGTCACTGCCCACGACATAGAGGTCACAGGCATCATCCGTCGCGAGATCCAGGCCCCAGTTCCCGGGGATGGTGGTCTCGGCCAGTAGATCACCGTCGGAGGTGCGGCGCTCGACCACGATCACCTCGTCTTGGAATCGGCGCCCGACCAAGCCCAAGCGGCCGTCGCCGTCGACGACGACCTGCTGCAGCGGGAAGCTCGACGGGATGCTCGGCAAGGGGCCGCCGTTGGCGTCGAAGTGCGCCAGTCGTCCTACCCCCTCACCCGCAATCGCCAGCCAGGCTCCACCCACGCCGTCGGGCGCGATCCCACTTGCAGTCTCCAGGCCGACTGGCTGCCCAACGCCGACCCACTCCACGGCGCCGTTGTCGTCCAGGCGCACTGCCAGCGGCCCTTGGCCCCCGTTGGTGTGCGCCGACAACAGGTACCCGCCGTCGGGGTCGGACACCGCGTTCGAGACGAACTCACTGGCCCCATGGTCGTAGAAGCTCGCATCGATCTCGCTGCCGTCGTCCAGGTAGGTCCGAAGCTGCAGGTCCTCGTCACTGCCCGCGAGCAGGATCGTGCCGTCGGAGCCGATGGCCACGCCGCCTGCGTCGAACAGCCCCGCCACCGCGTTGTCCTGGAACACGATCTGCCCCGCCTGGTCGAACGCGCGGATCATCGCCGACGGCCCGAACAGACTCGTGCCCCCGAACACCGCCGGCGATCCAGCCACGACATCTTGCCGACGCAAAGACCCTTCCCCCGGGCTCGCGGAGATGTCGGAAAACCACAGCTCCACACCATCGAGATCGTGGGCCCGCACCCGCGAGTCCGTGGGAAATCCCGAGGCCGACCACACCACCACGCCCTCGGCCACCGACACTGCCTCCCCGCGGTTGCGGCTCAGGTCGTCGATACGCCACACCACGCTCAAGTCGTCGGGCTGGTCGGGACACACCGACGGCGGGGGCTCACCCGAAGACGAGTCGACGGCGTCCGTGTCGCTGTCCGTCTCGGTCTCCATGCCCGTCTCCGTCCCGCTGCTGCTACCGCTCCCGCTGCTGCTGCTGCTCGAGACTGCATTCGACTCCGTCTCGGGCTCCCCGCTGGTACTGCTGACCAGGGTATCGGTGGGTCGGTCGCCGCCCGTCGTCGTCCCCGTGGCCCCAGTGTCGTCGGTCGTGGGCGCATCCGACCCACAGCCACCCAGCAGCGCTAGCGACGCAACGATGCCCATCAAACCAAGGTTGTGCATGACCTCGAAAGTGACGACCTCGGAGGATTTGCTCGGTCGGCCGCCGATTTTCTTTTCAGCCGAGGCGGTCGCGCACCGCCTTGGCCCACGCTTGGAGCGCCTGCGCCGACGGTGGTTCCGCCTCCGTCGCTTCCGCGCCCGCTTGCCCGGAGCCTGCGCCAGTTGCGTCCAGCTGCTCGGCGACGATGGTGCGCAACCGTTCGACGCCCGACTGCACCTTGCGATGGACCGAGCCCTGCGGCATGTCGAGGACCTCCGCGATCTCGCGGGCGCCGAGTCCTTCGAAGTAACGCAGCTCCAGTAAGACCTGGTCGGCCACGGGCAGCCGACGCAGCCCCTCGACGAACGCGCGAAGCTCCCGCGACCGCACGGCGACCGAGCTCACCGATCGGCGATCCAGATCATGGGTGCAGACCGTGGCAAAGTCGGCCTGCTCGCGCACCCGCTTGTGCTTGTCGCGGACGTACTCTCGGAGCACGTTGTTCGCGATTCCGTAGACCAGCCCCCAAAACGAGCCTCGGGGCGACCTCGGGCGCGCGCGGGCCAGCGCCAGCATCGTCTTTTGGGTGAGGTCGTCGTCGTCGGGCACGCGGGTAACCTTGTTGCGGAAGAACCGAGCCATGCGAGGGAAGACCTCGTCGATGACCTCGCTCCCGGCCGCGACATCGCCGTCGTGCCAGCGCTGCAGCGCTGCCCATAGCTCATCGCTCATCCCGCGGTTGCCATACCACGCTCGAGCCGTCCGATCGCCGTCGTACGGGCCGGCTGTGGCAGCACGTCCGCCAGCGTCATCGCGCGCTCGAAGACGCTCCGGGCCGCTTGCTCGTCCCCCAAACGCCTATATGTGAGGGCGAGCGGGTACAAGACCTCCAGGAGTTCTCGGTGGTCCTCCCCGAGGTTGAGCTCGTATCGCAGGAGCGCGCGCTCGAGCTGCCGTCGTGCCTCCTGCGGTTGATCCTGATCGAGTAGGACCTCCGCCAGCACCGTCCGGCACCACGCCACGGTCTGATCCTCTTCCCCGTGGATCTCGAGTGTGGACTCGAGCCCCTGCCGCGCCAACGCCAACGCCTCGGCGACCCGCCCCGCCCCCCGCAGCGACTGCGCGAGCCTCGACTGGGTATCCGCCACCCACCGAGCGTGGTGCTTCAGTCGATAGATTTCCAGTGCCTGACGGTAGGCTGCGACGGCCTCCGAGTAGCGCCCCACGTCGTACAATACCGCACCGTAACTGGAGACCACGTGGGCCAGGTTGGGGTGGTGCGGGCCAAAGACCTCGCGGGCGAAGTCGAGGGCCGAGACCAGCTGCGGGAGGGCCTCCTCCCCCCGGCCAACCGACCTCAAGACCTGGCTCCGCAGATCAGCGAACTCGACCACCATCAGCGGAGACGGTTGGGGTATCTGCGCGAACACAGCCAGTGCCCGGTCGAGTATCGCGACCGCCGGGACCAGCTCGTCGGCATGGTGGTTGGCCAATGCCCGCTTGATGATCGCGTCGGCGTGCACCGACGCGGGCACCCCCGGACGACGCGCGGTCGTCTCGGCCAGGCGCCCCCACATCATCCCCTGTTCGTGCTGGCGCAGCACCGCGGCGTGGAGGAAGGCCAGCGCCGAGGCTGCCCGGGCCGCCTCGGCATTGCTGCCGTCCTCCAACGCGATCCAAAACGACTCCGCGAGCAAGATCTCTGGCTGTTCCCACCGCCCGAGAAAACCGAGCAACGCGGACTGCTCGAGCAGGGCGTGGGTCAGCGACAACCGATGCCCGCTCGCGCGTGCGCGCTGGGTGACCGCCTCGAAGTCGTCGACTGCGTCATACGCATGCCCGATGATCCCCACCGCAATGGCCTCGGCCAGGGCCAGCTCGATCTCCGCGTCTACCGACTGCTCGGGCACGGTCATCTCCACCGCGCAGTCCTCGACACCAGGCAGCGAGAGCACGGCCCGTAGCTGTCGTTCGGGGGACAGCCCCGTGGCGGCCAGTCCCTCGGCCACTCGGGTGAATGTGCGGAGGCGACTATCCAGGCAGACCTCGGCGTGGACCCCCGCCTGCGCCCGGCACACGGACCGCCGCGTACTCGACCATCGGTCCGCATAGGCATCGAGCGCCTCGGCCGTGGAGGGGACATCACTGTCCCCCTCGTGTCCGACGACAGCCGCTCGTATCGAACCCGGCCAAATTTCTTCGACCGCCCGTGCGCTCTGCTCACAGGGGTCCACCTCGCTGCGAGGGCTGACGGCGACCGCAACGGCAGCGACGGACACGGCGCCCAGCAGCCAGCCCCAAGGGCGACGAGCACCCGTACGATCACGGTCGAGCGCGCCGAGCAGGGCGTCGAGCGACGCCCACCGCTGTGCGGGCACCCGGGCCATCCCCCGCTCCAGTGCCTGCCGAATCCGCCGCGGCGGAGCTGAGACCACGGCGGCATCGTCCCCGAACAAGGCGTCATGTGCCGCGAAGCAGAGGCTGTATTGGTCGCTGCGCACGTCGGCGGGCTGGCCCGCGACCACCTCGGGCGCCATGAACAGCGGGGTCCCGGCCACGCTGAGCCACACGCGTCCGCCCGCCTGCGACGCCGAGGCATTGAACGAGCGGGCGAGACCGAAATCGACCACCCGCACGTGGCCTTCGGTGTCGATCAAGGCGTTGTCCGGCTTGAAGTCGCGGTGGACCACCTCCACGGCGTGCGCGGCCGCCAACCCTCGCCCCGCGGCCACGAACACCTCCAACACCTCGGGCCACGGCCGCTGCTCGCGATGCAGCCACTGCGCCAGGCTCTCGCCCTCGATCCGCTCCATCACCACGAACGCCCGGCCCTCGTGCCAGCCGATCTCGTGAACCGGCACGACGTTGGGGTGTGACAGCCGAGCCAGCGTTCGCGCCTCCTCGTGGAGACGATCGGCGGGCAGGTCTTCATCGAGCACCTTGATCGCGACCGTGCGGTCGAGCTGGGGATCGCGCGCCGCATAGACGGAGCCCATCCCTCCGGCCCCGATCAACTCGAGCAGCTCGAAACGCCCCAGGAAGACGGTCTCGTCGCGTCGACCGAGCACGATCTCCTTGAGTCGCTCCCTCCGGACCCGAAGCTCGACCTCGCCGGTCCCGACCACCGATCGACGAGTCTAGCAGAGCCGAACACCCTCACTGGGGTGCTTCACCGGTCGGGGGCACGCTCTCCTCCGTTGCCGACCGCCCCTCCCGTCACCCGCCGACGGCTCGCCCCGATGCGTCGTGGAGAGCCAACGCCACGGGTCACACGTCGCGCGGAGCGTCATGCGGAACACCAATCGAGGGCCGGTGTTGCCCACCATTGCCGACGCGCAGCCACCCGTGGTCCGTGTTGTGACACGGGCAAGCGCACATCGGGCTCGGCCACATCTGCAGGCCCGACCGACAAACCCACTCCTGCCGCGCACTTGCAGGGAGGACACCGCCCCCAACACTCCGTGGACCCACGGCTGCCGACCGCACCCGACCACGATATCCTGCCCCCGTGCCCAGGAGTTCGGGCGACACCCCCACGCAAGACGACATCGAGCTCGAGGCGCCACCGCCCTCGAGTCGACGGCGGAGCAGCGCGGACACGCTCAGCCAAGAGCTGGCTCGGGGCACTCGCAAGTCCCGGCCGCTCATCTTGTCGCGCTACATCCTGCTGGGCCAGCTCGGCAGCGGGGGCAGCTCGATGGTCTACAAGGCCTACGACCCCGAGCTCGATCGCAAGGTCGCGCTCAAGCTCCTTCAGACGCGTACCGACGACGCGCGCGGTCGCGGCCGCAGCCGGCTGCTCCGCGAGGCCCAGGCGATGGCCAAGCTCACCCACCCCAATGTGGTGACGGTGCACGACGTGTCCGGGTATGGCGAGGGCGATCTGGGGCTCAACCCCAACCTCCACGCCAACCGCCTGGAGATTCCTCCCCACGGCATCTTCATCGTGATGGAGCTGGTCGAAGGTGGAGACCTGCGTCACTGGCTCAACCGCCGCCACCGCTCGTGGCGCTCGGTGCTCGACGTGATGCTCGGCGCCGGCAAGGGCCTGGCCGCCGCCCACGAGGTGGGCATCGTTCACCGCGATTTCAAGCCCGGCAACCTCCTCATCGGCGACGACGGTCGCGTGATGGTCTCCGACTTCGGGCTGGCCCGCGCCGCGGTCCCCTCGGCGTCGTCGTCATCACGGGACTCCAGCAACACCTCGGCCAACTGGGAGGAGACGGCCCACGAGAACCTCACCCGTTCGGGGGCCGTGCTCGGGACCCCGCCGTACATGTCGCCCGAGCAACACCGTGGCCACGGCTCCGACCCGCGCTCCGATCAGTTCGGGTTCGGCGTCACGCTCTACGAGGCACTGTTCGGGGTGCGCCCGTTCTCCGGCTCGATGAAGGAGATGCGGCAGGCCAAGGAGGCGGGTCAGTGGCGAGCCTTCCCCTCGGGTACCGGAGTGCCGGCTCGGCTGGCTCCCGTGATCGAGCGCCTGCTGCAGCCGGCTCCTGAAGACCGGTACCCGAGCATCAACGAGCTGCTCGAGGCACTCGAGCGCGCCGGGCGTTCGCGGGTGCCACGGTTCGCGCTCGCGGGTGCGGTCGCGGCCGCGGTGGGCGGAGCCACGGCATGGTCGGTGCTCGGCAGCGACGAGGATCCTTGCCAAGCCGGGACGACCCATGTCGAGCGGGTGTGGAGCGAGGCCAAGCAGGACGCGGTGCGGGCCGCGTTCGAGTCGTCGGCCGCGACGTACGCGGGCGCGGCAGGCCTGCGGGTACAAGCCGAGATCGGCATGTGGACCTCGCGGTGGCACGACGCCTACCGCGACGCGTGCGAGGCCACCCACGAGCGCCATGAACAATCGGTGGAGACCCTCGATCTGCGAGTCGCATGCCTCGGCCGCCACATGCGGCAGCTGGAGGCGATGGTCGACCTCATCGAGCAGGGCGAGGCGGTGGTCATCGAGAACGCGGTGGTGTCGGTGCAATCACTGGGCAACGTGGACGACTGCTCGGACGTCGCCGCCCTGACCGCTCGTATCGATCTGCCGGCCTCCCCCGAGGCTCGGGCCCGGGTCGACGCTGGCTATGGGCGCCTCGCCGAGGCGCACGCCCAAGAGCTCGCGGGGCGCTACGAGCAAGCGGTCAGCGTGGCGCGCGAGGTCTCCGACGAAGCAACCGCGGTGGAGTACTGGCCGCTGCATGGCTTTGCTCAGCTTCGCATCGCGTCCGCGCTGAGCCTCATGGGCGATTTTTCGTCGGCGGAAGAGCACCTGCTGACCTCGGTCTTGTCCGCCGAGCGCAGCCGCGACGAACCCACCGCCGCCGACGCATGGATCGACCTGGTGTGGGTGGTGGGCGTGGAGCAGCTGCGCCCCGAGGAGGCGCTGCGCTGGATCCGATTCGCCGAGGCTGCCGTCGATCGGATGGGAACCGATCCCATACGAACGGCGGCTCTCGACCACAACCGGGCTGGGGTCTACTACCGCCTCGAGCGCTACGACGAGGCGCTGCGCTACTACGAGCGCGCCCACGAGGTGCAGCGCGAGCACTACGGGCCACAACATCCCGTCGTTGCGCAGACGCTCAACCACATCGGCAACGTGCTGATCATGCAGGGCCGCTACGAGCGAGCCCGGGTCAAGTGCGAGCAGGCGCTGCACATCCGGCGACAGACGCTCGGCGCCGATCATCCACGCGTGGCCGCGCCGTTGAACAATCTCGCCGAGCTCCTCGGGCGACAAGACGATCACCAGGGCGCGCTGGACTACGCGGAACAAGCCCTCGGCATCACCCGCGGGTCGGGTCGTCCCGAAGAGTTGTTCGCGTGGATCCTCGTCGCGCGACAGCAACGAGCGCTCGGGCACGCGAAACCAGAACTCGACGCCCGGCGTCGCGCTCTCGCTCTACTCGACGCGCATCCTGGGTTCGATCAATCCAGCCGAAGCGAACACGAAAAACGCATCGCGATCCTGCGATGAAGTGATGCCCCGAGAAGCGCGAAGAGGGCGCGTCCTGCGCTTCGGGGAACGCGCAAAGTCTGGACCGATGGCAGCAACAGTAGCCATTGGGCGTGCCGATCGGACGGATCTCGGCCGTGCGAGGCCGCTTGGCGGCCGTGAATCGGGATCCTCCTACCTCCACCTCAAACGCAGCACATAGACCCACCCACCTTCCCGTAGCGTCTGCCTCGACCCTGCTAAACTCGCTTCCGTCCGAGGCTGAAGAGACCGCGCTCCACCGCAGTCTTCATGCACCGAATCGGACATTACAAAGAGTACGGCACGTGGCCCTCCAGCCACGAGTGAAGGAACGAGTCCAAATGGCGAGTGACGGCGGCGCCGGAGTCGACAGAAACACGTTGATGAAGATCACCTATGACTTCGTCTGCGATGAGGGTCCGAGCGCGGATTTTCGCGTCTACCGCATGCGGCTGATGGAGGAGGTCAACGGGTGCTTCGACCTGGATCTCGATCTCGTCACCGATGACCTCGCGGCCGATACCGACCAGTTCGTCGGTGCCGCGTGTTCCCTGGAGATTGGTCGCGGCGAGCACGCCCGCCAGGTCTACGGGATCATCATGGCGGTCGACTACATCGGTCGGTCCGAAGACTACCTGTTCGTGAATGTCCGGGTGGTTCCAGCATTCCACCTGCTCGGGCAGCAGACCCACTCGCGCATCTTTCAAGAGATGAGCGTGCTCGAGATCCTCGGTGAGGTGCTCGATGCCGAGCTGGGTCAGTACTCGCGGACCCTCGACAAGGGGGCGTCCTCGCGAGGGACGTCGCCTCGCGACTACTGCGTGCAGTACCGCGAGTCCGACCTCGATTTCTGCGTCCGCTTGATGGAGGAGGAGGGCATCTCGTACCACTTCGTCCACAGCGAAGACACCGGGCACGAGGTCCTCACCCTGACCTATGCCAACGACGACTTCCCCGAGGTCCAAAACGTCGATGGTACGGCCGTGGTGCCGATCATCGTCACCCGCCCCGAGACGGCGGACCTCGAGTCGATCCGCAACCTCGACTTTCTCCAGACGATGACGACCACGTCGTTGCTGCGGCGCGACTACGACTTCATCACCCCGCTGGAGCATCTCGAGGCCAGCAAGGACGGCGAAGAACCTCCTAAGGGATACAGCCGCCGGATCTACCGGCACACCGACCGGCGCTACATCTCCGACGACGTCTCCGACCGCAACCAAGATCACCTGGAGGCGGCACAGGCCCGCGGCAAGGTGGGACGCGGCTCGGGCAACGTGGTCACCTTCGGCGCGGGCAAGGTGTTCGAGCTCGAGCGCCACGTCCGTGACGATCTGGAGACCCAGTACCTCATTACGCGGGTGGTCCACACGGGCGAGTGCCCCGAGGAGATCCTGTCGACCGGAAGCGGCGGAGCGGGCGACCAGCCGCGCTACCGCAACAGCTTCCAGTGCATCCCGCTGGCGGTGCCCATGCGGCCCCGCCAGATCACGCCCAAGCCCCGGGTCTACGGGCCCGAGACCGCGATCGTCTCCGGTCCCTCGGGCGAGGAGATCCACGTCGACGAGCACGGCCGCATCAAGATCCAATTCCACTGGGAAGAGGAGACGACCTACGACGACACCTCCTCGTGCTGGGTCCGCGTCCGCCAGCAGTGGTCCGGGCCGGGCTGGGGCTTCCAGTTCATCCCGCGCATCGGGCAAGAGGTCTTGGTGGAGTTCCTCGGGGGCGATCCCGACCGGCCGTTGGTGACCGGCACCGTCTACAACGGTGACAACGCCTATCCGTACGCCATGCCCGAGAACAAGACGCAGTCGGGCATCAAGACCGACTCGGTCTCGGGTGACGGCAGCAACGAGCTTCGGTTCGAGGACATGTCCGGCAGTGAGGAGGTCTACATCCACTGCCAAAAGGACTTCACGATCGCCACCGAGAACGACAAGAACCAGACGACCGGGCACGACGAGACCCTGCAGATCGGCAACGACCGCACCAAGCTCGTCGAGCACGATCAAAAGGAGACGGTCAAGAACGACAAGACCATCACGGTGGAGGGCAACCACACCGAGACGATCGTCAAGGACATGAAGCTGCTGGTGCAGGGCAACCAGGGCATCACCATCGTCAAGAACCACGACGAGACGATCACGGGCGCCGCCACTCAGACGATCGCCAAGACCAAGAAGGTCACCGTCGCGCTCAAGTCCGACGAGATCGTCGGTGCCATGAAGTCCGTAAAGGTCGGCGGTCTGTACAGCGAGCAGGTCGGCGCCTCGCGCAGCATCACCGCCGTCGGCGCGATGTCGTTCACCGCGGGCCTGTCGGCCAAGATGCAGTCGGCCAAGAACGCCACGGTGAAGGCTCAGTCCAACCTCGGGCTCGAGGCAGACAAGGACGCCACCTTCAAGTCCGGCAAGAAGATGGCCATCTCGTCGGGCGACAACATGGCGATCAAGTGCGACAAGAAGGCCTCGATCAACGTGACGGACGAGCTTTCCATCACGGTGGGCTCGGCCAAGATCGTGATGAAGAAGAACGGCGACATCACGGTCAACGGCAAGAAGATCACCATCAAGGGCTCGGGCCCGGTGGCGATCAAGGGCTCGAAGATCACCAACAACTAGCGGCCACCCACCGTACTTGGGCCTGCGCCCGCGCTCGTCGAACCGACGGCCGCGGGCGCTGCTGCGTTCGTGGGGGGCGGGCTACGAGGGCA
>JAHZJA010000864.1 GCA_022601155.1 Deltaproteobacteria bacterium
CTACCCACAGCGAGCAGTACAACCCGGTGGATGCCTCATCCACCGCACCGCAGTCCGTATTCTTGGAGACGGCGACCGAAGAACAATCCGTCGCGGCGGCCTGTGGATTGTTCTCGCCATGCGCACCCGGGGGCGCAGACCCGTGCGCGCCGTGTGGGTTGACATGCACCTACGTCTACTACCGCGTAGAGTTTCTGTGTCTCCCGTAGCGGGCTGCTAGGGCCGGCGTGGCCCCGGCGATGATTCGGGATCGAAGCGTCCCCCTCCACCTCGCTTCACCCACGTGGCCGTTGCCTGGCGGTCGGCGGGGTGGACACTCGGGCAGGAGGATGAGCACCCGCCTGGCGTGGGTATCGTGGATGCCTGCGTCATCCCGAGCAGCCGAGGGCACTCGTGCCGACGCTTCGCGGGTGTATGCCCAAATCCGAGGGCGGACAGTGCCCAAAGTAAGTCGTAGATGGCCAATCGGGAGCTACGCGGTTGATGCTCTGCATTGCCTCGATGGCAGCTGCAGGCGTCTTGCATGATGTCGCCCGAGAACGCGAAGAATCCCGCGATCAGCCCGAGATCCACGGTGTCTGTGCGATGAGGATCCAACTCGGCGCCAAGCGTCTTCCTCGGGCCGTCGTGACGGGGTTGCCGTCGAGTGGAACGCTCGATGTCGAAGGCGATCGCTACGATCTGCGGGGATCCAGTTGTTGGGTCCGCTCGTCGAGGTCTCCCCATCGGGCGCGGAGCGACTGCCCCGCGGATCACCGCGGCCGGCGACGGCCGGGCAGGCGAGGATCCGGGGCGACGATGCCGAGCTCCAGCCCCAGCTGGGCCCCGTTGCCCAGCCGGGTAAACGCCCCGAGCTGGGCCGCGACCGGGGAGCCCGTGGGGCGCAGTCGCGTGGACCAGCCCAGGTGCAGCGGCCCCAAAAATCCGATCACGGGACCGACGTTGATCCCCTGACCGTCGAAGCGGTTGTGGATGTATCCGAGGTTGAGCTGCCCATTGGCGGAAAGCCGCCGTCTCCGACCGTCACGTCGCGGGCGTGCGGTCAAGGGCACGTCGATATCGTACCAGGCCTCCGCGTACAGAGGTCCGAGCTGAGCGTTGCCCCGGCGAAGCCGGTCCGAGCCGCGGTCGGAGAACGCCACGTAGTCGAACCGGGGCCCGAAGTACACGGTGAAGCGCTGGCGGGGTGAGAGGATCCACCGCGCGCCGATCGTCAGCGGCAGCAGCATCGTTCGCTCGATGATCGTCGACTGCGGGGTGCCGGGGGCGAGGCGGTCGCGTCGGATCTGGACCTGCGGTCGGTAGCGGAGCTCGGCGCGACCCAACCGCGCCGAACGACGGGGGGCGAGCACGGGATAGGGCAGGGCCACGGCGAGATCGAATCCGAAGCCGAGGCTGAGGTGACGCTGGCGGAGCACGCGAGGAGCGGTGCTCGACTGGCCGGGCAGGACCTCGGTGGACTGCGGACGGGGGTCGACCTCTCGGGCGGGGTTGAGCCAGCCGCCCACGTGTCCGAACAGCCGCAGCCGGCCGTGGTCGTGGGGAAGCATGAGGTTGGGGGCGAAGCGCAGCGCCATGGTGTATGGCCGGGACTCGTCGAGGACCTGGGGGCCGCGATAGGTCCCGGCCAGCGACGCGGTCGGGGGGCGCAGGCGGTCGGGGTCGGCGGAGCCGTCGGCTCCCAGACGTCCGGCCACTGCACCGATGATCGCTCCGGCTGCACCCATGGCTCCCAGGCTGCCGAGTACCGTGGCGGGGTCGGACTGCACGAGTCGATCGCCGAGCCCGAACATCAGCGCGGCAGCGCCTCCCGCACCCACGGCGCCCAGCGCAAGGAGCAAGGTGCGAGCGGGACGAGAACGAATGCAGGGGTCGGACGAAGGATTGCAGGCGGCCCAGCGGCGGCGACGCTGCGCGGCTCGATCGATCGGCGGGTCCACGGCGGCTGCAGGCGCGGGGGTTGGCGGGGTTGCGGTGGGCGCAGTCGTGGGCGCTGAAGGCCCCGATGTAGCGGGGGGGGTGACGGACCCGTCGATGTCGGGGGGCAAGGTGGTGGTGGCCGACTCGCTCGTATCGGTGGGCGGGGTGATGGGCTCGGGCGCGTCGGTGGAGGCGGTGACGGGCTCGCGCGCGTTCGTGGCCCCGGTGACGGGCTCGTGCGCGTTCGTGGCCCCGGTGACGGGCTCGGGCGCGTCGGTGGAGGCGGTGACGGGCTCGCGCGCGTGCGTGGTCCCGGTCGCAGAACCCGACTCGTCGGTGGCCGCGCTACGGGTGGCCGGCGAGGTTTCGAGGGAGTTGGTGGAGTTGCTCGACACCCGTGCGGCGAACGCCACACCCGACCCCGCGGCCGCCTGGGCGGCGAGCACGACGGTCAGGGCGGCGACGCGGCTGTGACCGTGTCGCCACCGCCGGGAACCCGCACCCGAGCCGCTCACGCAGCAGCGATATCACGGGCTTGTGTGGTCGATAAAGCACGCCCGTGCCAGGACCCCGTGCCTGACGCCCGAGTGCGGCTATGATGATTGCACCCCTGTCATGCTCGACCTCAAAGCCAAGCTCGCTGCCGCCGGTCTGGTCACCCAAAAAGACGTGGAGCGCGTCGAGAAGGCCAAACGTGGTGGATCAGGCAAAAACAAGCGCCGCGGTGGGCGAGGCCGCAAAGGAGGCAAGGGCGACGGTACCCCCCGGCTCGCGGTCGCTCAGCTCGCC
>JAHZJA010000865.1 GCA_022601155.1 Deltaproteobacteria bacterium
CCAGATGTGGCGCAAATGGCGCAAGCAGCAGCGCAAACGAAGCGGCCGCATCGTGGGGCAGCGGCTCCTTGGTGGACGGTCCCCCGTCCGATCCACGTGGGACCACATCGCGCACGAACACCATCAGCGAGCTTATCGCGGTGTTGAACGACAGCCGCTCCACGCGGTCGGTGACCTCGGCGATCGTGCGGTGCAACAGCTTGCGCTGGCGCTCATTGCCCTCGCCAGCCACGAGGTCGCGCAACGTGTCGGGCTGCCCCTCCTGCTCACCAAAGAACAGCCGATACGCGCGCTGAAGGAATCGGTGCACCCCGCCCAGGCCCTCGGTCTGCCACGGCGCGCTCTGTTCGAGCGGGCCCATGAACATCTCGTACATGCGCACCGAGTCGGCACCAAACTGCGCCACCACCTCGTCGGGGTTGACCACGTTGCCCTGGCTCTTGGACATCTTGTCCCACTGGATGGTGACCGGCTCCCCCGTTTGCTTGACGCGATAGACGGGCTGGCCATCCTCCTCGAACGTGTCGATCTGATCGGGAAGGAACGTCAGCCGCTTGCCCTCGTCGTCGCGACGACCGTCGGCGGGCAGAAACACCGCGCCCAAGATCGTGCCTTGATTGACCAGCCGCGTGAACGGCTCGGCCTGGGTGACGTGCCCCAGGTCGAACAGAACCTTGTGCCAAAACCGCGAGTACAGAAGGTGCGTTGCTGCGTGCTCCACTCCTCCCAGGTACAGGTCGACCGGCATCCAGTACGACTCGGCCTCCTTGGCCCACGGCAGCGAGGAGTTGGTGGGATCGATGTAGCGCAGGTAGTACCAGCAGCTGCCCGCCCACTGCGGCATGGTGTTGGTCTCCCGATGGGCTCCGTCGGGCAGCTGCACCCAGTCGGTGGCCTTGGACAGCGGGGGCTCGCCCGAGTCACTCGGGGCAAAGTCGTCCATCGGCGGCAGCTCCACGGGAAGCTGCTCGGTCGGCACGGGATTGACCGCCCCTTGGGCGTCGTGCACCAACGGAAACGGCTCGCCCCAGTAGCGCTGACGCGAGAACAACCAGTCGCGGAGCTTGTAGGTCACCCGGGCGCGGCCGCACCCCGCGGTGCCCAGGTGCTCGAGCATCTTGGCCTTGGCGGCGGCGGTGTCGAGTCCATCGATGACCGGGGAGTTGACCGCGTGCCCCAGCCCCACATAGGCCTCCGTCTGCACGTCGACCTCCCCTTCCTTGGGCGCCACCACCTGGATGATCGGCAGGGACATCGCGCGCGCAAAGGCATGGTCGCGGCCGTCGTGGGCGGGGACCGCCATGATCGCGCCCGTGCCATAGCCCATCAGCACGTAGTCGGCGATCCAGATCGGTACCGCCTCCCCGGTCAGCGGGTGCGTCGCTCGGGCTCCGGTGTCGACCCCGGTCTTGTGACCCTCGATCGAGGCAGAGATGCGATCCCGCTCGGAGCGACGGGCCGTCTTGTCGACGTAGGCCGCAACGGCCTCCCGATGCTCGGCGGTGGTGATGGCGTCCACGAGCGGATGCTCGGGGGCCAGCACCATATAGGTTGCGCCGTACAGGGTGTCGGGTCGCGTGGTGAAGACCGTGAGGGTGGCGTCGTGGCCCTGCACCCCGAAGTCGATCTCACCGCCCTCGGAGCGACCCACCCAGTTGCGCTGGATCTCGAGCACGTGGGCAGGCCAGTCCAGCCCCTCGAGATCGGCGAGCAAGCGCTCGGCGTACTCGGTGATCCGCAGCATCCACTGCTTCATCGGCTTGCGGACGACCTCGTGTCCTGCATCGACCGCCTCGGCGACCTCTTCGTTGGCGAGCACGATCTTGAGATCGGGACACCAGTTGACCGGAGACTCCTGAAGGTAGGCCAGCCGTCGACCATCGCGATACGCCGCGACCGCGGGCTCGCCCTCGGCCTGCACCGCCTCGGGGATCGGCAGCGCATCGATAGGCCGCGCGGTGCCCTGCTCGTGGTCGTAGTAGTGGCCCCACAGCTGCAGGAAGATCCACTGCGTCCACTTGTAGTAGCCGGGATCGGTGGTGTTGATCTCCCGGCTCCAGTCGTACGAAAACCCGAGCCGCTTGAGCTGCGCCCGAAAGTTGTCGCAGTTTTGCTTGGTGGTCTCGGCCGGATGCCGACCGGTCTTCATCGCATAGCGCTCGGCCGGCAGCCCGAACGCATCCCACCCCATCGGGTGCAGCACGTTGAAGCCGCGCATCCGCTTGTAGCGGGCGAGGATGTCGCTGGCCGTGTACCCCTCGGCGTGCCCCACGTGCAGGCCGTTGCCCGACGGATACGGGAACATGTCGAGCACGTAGTACTTGGGTCGTTGCGGATCGATCTCCGCGCGGAAGGTCTCGTGCTCCTCCCAGTACGCCTGCCAGCGGCGTTCGATGGCCGAAAAGTCGTAACCCATGCGGCCAAAACGCTAGTGCGTCCCAGGTCGTTTGCCAATAGGCGCCCGGTCGGAGCCGACCCCCAGCGCGTGACCAGCCGGTCGCGTTGCCCGGCCGACAACGCTAGCCTCGACTTTGGCGGTTTTCCACGCGCCATAACACCGCCCCCGACCGCTGTGGCAGTGTTTTCGCTCCTCGACGCATGACCCGATGCGCCTTCGAAGCGCCGCCTCGCCAGGCAGCTGCCGCTGACGGCGTTGTGGACCATGGAAAACCGCCAAAGTCGAGCCTAGAGACGGCTGGGGCCGCACGGGCTCGGGCTCGATCCACGGCCGCAGCCCGAGCCCGTTGGCGGGCTCACCCCATCGGCGAGGCGATCGACACGAGCACGCCCCACGGATCGCGGACGTACGAGACCGTCTGCCCCCACGCGGTGTCATGCGGCTCGGCGAGCGACGTGGCGCCCGCCTCCAC
>JAHZJA010000866.1 GCA_022601155.1 Deltaproteobacteria bacterium
CCGGGCCGCCAGCGCCAGCCCGTCGAAGCTGCGGCGCATATCTTGGGGCTCGGTGCACACGAAGATTCGAACGGAGGTGGAGATCATCGGCGAGCCTCCAAGATGTCGAGCAGGCGGGCCAACGCGCTCGCCTCGAAATCAACGGGGATGCGGATCGTGATGTCGTCGAGGTCGACCTCGATCGATGACGCGGTAGTGGGGGCCGGCAGCACCTCGACGACCGGGACCCCAGGTGCGAGCTCCACCGCCGCGGTGGCGGGCCGGTTGTTCTTCGACGTGTTCGGCTTCCCGAGCACCGACTTGAGCTTCCACGCGTACCAGCTCAGCGTCTGCGGGTTCAGCTTGGCCAGCGTCGCGTAGTCTCGCCGCGACAGACCGCTGGCCTTCCATCGCTGCACGTGTCGACGCCAGTGGTCGTGGGCTCTGGTTCCCGCCATCGAGATTTGGCGTAGCCGACTCGCGGCTCTACGTCACCACGCGGTTCGCCGAACGGGTACGATCGAGGTTGGCCTCCGATTGCTCCGGCACGATGTCGAGATCGAACGTCGTCGTCGGTGCTCCGTGCAGCACGGCGGCCACCCCTCCCACGACGATGAACGAGACCTCGTGCTCGGCCAACGCCCGCAGCAGTCCTTCGAGATCAACGGGCGATGGACCCACGTCGCAACCAATCCAGCGCGCTCGCGGTTGTCGTACAGGCCCGCAGCCGTTCCAGGGGCGTGAGGCCGAGCGACCAGCGCAGCAACGAAACGTCGACCTCGTCTGCCGCTTGGAGCAGCTCGGGATCCACGAACGCAAGTACACGCTCCAGGTCGTCGGAGGTCGGCTCGGCGGCCACGGGTCCAGTCTAGCGCCTCCTCGTCGTCCGCGCTGGCGACTCAGGTCATGCCCGAGAGATTGAGCGCGATGGCGCGCCACCGTGGCGCCCAAGAGGCCGAGCAAGGGATAGCTCCGACGAATCAGCGAGCTTTGCCGAGTCAGGTACGTCCATCAATGAGTGCCATGCGTCGCGCGCTTCGGGCGTGGGATGACCCACGTCGCTCAGCCGGCGGTGCAGTTGGTCTCGAAGGACCGAACCACGATCTCGTCGAGTTCCTGCTCCACGACCTCCGTTGGGACGGGGGTCGACTCCCCGCGCCGCACGCCTGCGAGCCGTCGCTTGGATTCCTCGATCCAGGCTGCATCGGTTTCTTCGGAGGGATTGTGCTGGAGACTGTCGGTCAACACCGCGACGGCGGCAGCTCGCTCCTCCAAGGGCAGGCTCGAGAGCGTATCGAGGAGATGCCCCACTTTGGCGGTCATGCACGGTTTCTAGCAGGGCTCGTGAGGGTCATCAGAACGGCATCCACGCCTTCGAGTAGGGCCCCAGGATCTGGAGACGGCGACGCGTCGAGACGAGCCTAGGGACCGGCGCTGTCGCTCCGATTCGACCAGGGACGGTGGCCGCACGGCGGTGCCCTTCCCTGCCCCGACACCACGGAACACGCGGGCCCACCACGGCACCAGCCGGCACGCAGAACTCGAAGCATCTCCGCCAGTTCACGGCCAAACCCGCGTCACCAATCGGTTTTCGCGATCCACCCAGATCAACTTCGAGTCCTGTCGCGCCCACAACGAATCAGCCTCGTAGACCCGTCTGCGAGGCTGATTTCGATTCCACCACCCCCGCGGTGCCGCGACGGTGCCGCGGCCGCTGGGCCGGTGTCTGTTTCACCACCCTCAATGGAGCCCCCGTCGGGGCAATGCGTTGGATGAACGACCCCACCTCCCCTGGCGCAAGATGCGCACAGAGGGCGAGCATCGCCTCGCTCGTCCAGCCTCCCCACAGCATGACCACCCGGCTGGGGATGCCCCGCAGGATGCAGTGGCTCGCCCACGTATGGCGCAGCATATGGATGTGGAGGTGCTTGGTCAGACCCGACGCGCGTCGGGCTCGGTCCAGGGCACGCCGTAGCTCGTCTGAACCTGCCCGATTTGGTGGACACCCCCGGCAAGGAACGACCATGGGGGTCCAAGTGGCGAAGAGACGGAGAAACGACGCACGTTCACTGACGAGTACCGAGGCGAGGTGGTCCGTCTGGTCGAGACCTCGGACAAGAGCATCGCCCAGGTTGCGGCCGAGCTGGACCTGACCGAGAGCGCGGTGAGGAACGGCGACCCCGAATACCCGCGTCCAGGGACAGTAAAAACCTGCAACGCTTTGGGGGCCGGTGGCACGCTACCCGTAGATGACCTCCGTGGCTTCCACGGCAACCGCTACCGCGTTCCAGGACATGCAGTGGTTGCCTCGCTTCGCCGAGCGTCTCGCCAAAGACGAAGACGAAGCGCAGGATCTCGTGCAGGAAACGCTGGTCGAGGCGTGGCGCGACCCGCCGGTGGACTCGGAGCGGCCCCTGCGGCCGTGGCTGGCCAGCGTGCTGCGCAATCGCTTCCGCATGATGCGTCGCGGCCGGGAACGCCGGGAGGCACTGACCGAAGAGCCGAGGGAGGTGGCGCAGCCCGACGACGAGCTCGCCCGCC
>JAHZJA010000867.1 GCA_022601155.1 Deltaproteobacteria bacterium
GATCCAGCAGCCATGCATCTTCGATGTGCTTGACGGCATCGAGGCGAAAGCCGTCGGCGCCGGTCATCTGGGCCCAGCCCACGGCATTGTCGATCGAAAATGCCCGCGCATCAGCGTTGGAAAAATCGAAGTCGGGCAAGTAGTCGGTGAACCAACAGCGGCGCCCCTCCGCCCCGTCCCACGAGCACCCCTCACCACACACGCAGTTGTTGCCCGCTCCGTTGTCGTTGGGCCAAAACCACCCCGGGTTTTCGCCATAGACCGGCGAGTCGGCGTGCACGTGGTTCATCGCATAGTCGAAGATGACCTTGAGGTCGTGGTCGTGCGCTACCGTGACCAGCTGCTGCAGCGTCTCCAGGGTGCCGAAGTGCTCCTCCGGGCTGTCGAGATCCGCGGGCCAATAGCCGTGGTAGCCGCTGTACATGTGGGTGTCGCCACCCACCCCCAGACCGGCCGAGCTGGTGTTGTCCATCGGCACGGTGATCCACAGCGTGTTGATCCCCAGCTCGTTGAAGTACCCCTCGTCGATCCTGTCGATCACCCCTTGCCAGTCGCCGCCGTACCAATCGGCGATGTCCTCCACGGGGCCGTCGATCTGGCCGTCGTTGCTGATGTCGCCGTTTTGGAAGCGGTCGACGAACACGAAGTAGATGACCGCATCTCGCCAGTCCCACACCCCGTCGGCGGGGGGCGGAGGGGCAGGACCGTCGTCGGTACTTCCCGAGTCACTGGTGCCACCCGTGCCCGTGGTACCGGCCGTGCCGCCGCCCGGGATCCCATCCGAAGGGTCGTAGGTATCGGGCGGAGGATCGAAGGTCGTGACCGATTCGAATCCATCGTTGCCACACGCGCTCAGTGCTGCCGCCAACACGGGGACCAGAGCGAGCGAGAGCGTGGGACTTCGACGCGAGAGCTGTGGCATGGGTCTCAACCGCACGTGAAGGTCTCGGGGACCAGGATTCGCAAGGAGCGTGGCTCCATCGGCACCGACGCTCCTGCGGAGCCGACCTCGATGCGCTCGTCCGACAAGAGGTCCTTATACCACCCGAGCACGGGCGTCGAGCCAGCGGGGAGGTCGACGGTGCTCGCGACGGGGTCGCGTGACAGCACCACGACGGCAGGCGCGCCGTCCCCTCCATCGCGCACGAAGGCATAGTGATCTGCGGTCACGACCGCTGCCCGCCGACCGCCACGACGCAGCGCGGGCACGCAACGACGTACGCCAGCCACCTGCCTCACGAAGCGGCGCAGCTCCAGCTGTGCGGCATTGAGATCCGTGTCGTCTGGCATCACCCGGCGGTTGTCGGGATCGGCTCCGCCGGCCAGTCCCACCTCGTCGCCGTACAGCAACACGGGGAGCCCGGGGAGCGTGAGCACCAAGCCCAGCGCCAGCTTGGCGCGGTCGTACGCCGGCGGTTCGACCGGCTGCGGTGGAGGATCGCTCCAGGGATCACCGCCGGCATCTCCTTGGGCCTCGGAGATGAACCGAGTGACGTCGTGGTTGCCGACCATCGTGGCCATCAACGCCCCCGCGCCCTGCAGTGCGGCGTCGGTGTAGGCCAGGCTCGCTTCCACGCCGTCGAACCCCGTGCCCTCGTGGGTCAGCGCATCGCGGATGGCCCACATCAACGGAAAGTCGAACGCGCTGTCGAGGCCATCGGGACCCAGGTGGTAGCGAATGATCTCGGTCCCGCTGGCGCCCGGCCCCGTGAAGATCACGCCCAGGGAAAAGGCAGCCGTGCGGGGCCCGGTCTGCTGACGCAGCGCATGGACGATGCGTCGCGAGACGGCGCGCGGCATCATCGGTACCGCGTCGATTCGAAAGCCGTCGGTATCGAAGCGCTCATGCCACCACCGCGCGTCCTCCACGGCCAGTTCCATCACCTCGGGCTGCTGGAAGCGCAAGTCGGGCAGGTACGGCGTGAACCAACAGACCTGGATGAACCCATCCCAGGGGCAGTCGCTCGCCCCACACACACAAGGAGGGTCGTGCTCGTGGAACCAGCCCGCGGCGCGGTGCTCTGCCACCCTCGGGTTGTCCTCGTACAGATGGTTGGGCACCAGATCCAACAGCACCCGAACACCAGCGGCGTGGGCCTCATCGATCAGTGCATCGAGGGCCGCTTCTCCGCCAATACGGGGGTCGACGGCGCGAGAGTCGAGCGGCCAGTAGCCATGGTAGCCCTCGTACAGATGATCGTCGTCGCGCCCTGGTCTGGCCTCGGTGGGATTGACGTACACGGGCGACAACCACAGCGCAGAGACCCCCATCGCCTCGAACGTCCCCGCCGACAGCTCGGCCGTGATCCCATCGAGCGTGCCCCCTGCCCGCGCGCCCGGGTTTGCGGGTGGTGCCAGTGTCGCTCCACCATCACCGCGAAACCGGTCGATCATGATCTGGTAGACGATCCCATCGGCCCAAAGCGGCGCCATCGCGCCTACCCAGCCCACCGCGTCCACCGTCTCCGTCTCACGCCCGCGCTGGTCCCGAACCCGCGCATGCACCCGATGCTTGCCGCGACGACGCCCCGATGCCCGCAACCGCAGCGTCTGCGTGTCCTGGTCGATCGCCTCCAGCTGGAGCGGCGTGCCGTCGGTCAGCCGCACCTCGACCCCCTCCGGATCGACGGCCGCCCCGTCGTGGGCGGGGATCATTCGCAGTGAGAGCGAGAAGCCGTCGACAGAGTCTTCGCTGACTTCTTCCACCCGGAGGTGGGGTCGCGCACACTCGTCGACCTCGAGTCGAGAGACCTCCAGCCCGTCGCTGTCACGAAATCGAGTGAGCGGATTGGTCGGATCCACCCGCCCCCGCCCCTCTTCGATGACCAAGTACCCGTACACCCCTGGCGACAGGCCAAACTCGGCCAATTGCCACGGAGGCTCCGTGAATGGGCGCATGGGGATCGCAGTGGTCCAGTCGTCCCAGCTGCCGCGCACCGACAGCGTCTGCGTGGCACGAAACGGTGTACCCCACACGACAGTGGAACACTCGCCAGGACCGAGCCGCGGGGCGTCGTCGTCGGTGCAGCCCGCCTGCGCGCCGAGCACGAGGGACAATCCCGCAAGCACCGCGGCACGTCCACCAGCGAGCCGAGGTCGGACCATTGCGGTGATTGTACGGGTAGCCCTGGGCCCGTGTGGCGCGCCGGGGTTCTCGCAGCCCACACAGTTTTCAACGGCGACCGCGGTTCGAATCACCCGCAGGGGCTTCCCCACCCCAACGACGAATCTGCATACGACGACATTTCGATGAACGGAAGGCTCGGGTGGGCGCAACGCATCGTTGCGTGGGGGCGCACAACCCGGGTGCCTCCGTTATGCTCCGGGTGTGCGTTCCACCGCCGCACTCGCTCTGGCCTCGCTCGCGATCGCCTGCAGTTTCAATGCAGACGGTCTGGGCAGCTCGAGCGCCAATCTCGGCACGACCAGCGGCGGCGCCTCGGCCACGTCGACCGGAGAGCAGCAGCCGACCCAGGAAACCACGTCGCTCGACACCGGCGGCACCGTCGGCAACCCTCCCGGGACCAGTGACTCGGGGCCGGGCACCGGGCTGGACTCGTCATCGGGAGACGCCGAGAGTTCCTCGACGGGCGAGCCACCCACACCGCTGATCGACGACGGCCTGCTCGGCCGCTGGTACATCGACGATGCGGCCGCAGGCACCCCGCCCGATCAGATGCTGGCTGATTCCGCGCCGTCGCCCTTCGACCTCCTGATGGTCTACGTCGAGGACGCCCCCGACTTCGCGATGGTCGACGGCAACCTCGGGCTACGCTGGTTGGCCGCCGAGCAATACGGCCGTCCAATGGCCCCGGTCTTCAACACGAAGATTCACCAGACCCTCGGGGTGAGTACCGCAGCAACCTTCGAGATCGTGGTGGTCATCCAAGACGTCAGCGACGCCAGTCACGGTTGATGCACTTTGGCTTCGATGACGACTCGGGTGATTTCGCGATCGGGACTCGCGACCTCGGCGAGGCCGAAGTTCGGTGGAGTGACCAGTTCTTCCAGCAATACACGCTGCCCATGCCGTGGAGCGGGTCGCGGCAGGTGGTGCATGTGGTGGTCGACACGGCCCTACCCACGGAGACGCAGCGGCTGCAGTTGTTCGTCGACGGTGTGCCGGCCACGGAGATGGGGTCGATCACGGCCCCCGCTCTCGACGCCACCATCCCGATCGACTCCGCCTCGATGATGGTCCTGGGCAACCGCTCCGACGGCGAGCGGTCGTTCCGCGGCCGGCTTCAGTATGCGGCGATCTACACCGCGGCGTTGACCCCGGCGCAGCTCACCTCCAACGTCGGCGTATTGCTGGACTCGGACGACGCGCCGTAGCGGCGACACCAGGTCGGCTCCCGAGGCAATCGACGCTCGGGGAGATCAAAACATGGCGATCGGGGACTGGTTCTACGAGGGCGCGCGGCCACGCGCTGCCTCCGGCCTCCTGCGGACCCAGCCGTTCGAAACGAGACGACCATGAAGAAATTCGCATTGTCCTCCATTATCGCCGCGACCTTGTGCCTGTCTGCGACCGAGGCCCAAGCGGCCTGGCTCGCGTGCTGCACCAACGGCATCGCCTACTCGTCGAGCTCGCTCTCCGGGCCATGGACGCCAGCGGGCGGATGCGCAGGCGGGCCTTGGATGATTGAACATGCGATGGCGCCGACCCCCGATGGCTCCAGCGGCACGGGGATCATCGTCGGGGCCCAGCACGGCCTGTCCGAGCAGGTGACCGAACAGATCGACCTCGAGTACATCCCCGAGCTGGAGGATCCCACCGTGCGCTCTTTTGGCGGCTGGGTCGACTACATCATCAAGGGCCTGCTGGGCTCGTTCTCCGACGAGCACCACGGCTGAGCCCGCAGCGCAGCATGTCGTCGCGATTTCACGAGCGGCGACATGCGGCTGGCCTGGTCTTTCCAGATACCTCCACCCCCGGTGCTGCGGTTTTCGTGCGAGCCGCTTGACGCGAGCCCGCACAGAAGTCCTGATGGTGGGGTGAGCGCGGCGGAGGAACCGTTCGAGAGCGACCCCCGAAGCACGGATGCGACGCTCGTCGACGTACGGAGCCCAGGCCACGCTCCCACCGACCGCGGCCCGATCACCACCATCTCTCGCTATCTGGTGATCGAACGGCTGGGCTCCGGAGCCATGGGAGTCGTACTGCGCGCGTACGATCCACGACTGCGCCGCGAGGTCGCGCTCAAGCTGCTCCATCGTCGTGAAGACAGCGACGCCGAGGCCCGGATGCTGCGGGAGGCCCAGTCGATGGCGCAGCTGAGTCACCCCAACGTGGTGGGGATCTACGACGCCGAGACCACCGAGTACGGGGTGATGATCGCCATGGAGCTGGTGGTGGGCGTCCCGCTCGACCGCTGGCTCGAGGAGCAGTCGCGCTCCACATCACAAGTCCTCGCTGCGTTCCTCCAGGCGGGGCGAGGTCTCGTGGCCGCCCATGCCGCGGGCCTCATCCACCGCGATTTCAAGCCCGCGAACGTGTTCATGGGCACCGGTGACGGCCCGCAGGGGATCGGCCGGGTTCGGGTGGGAGATTTCGGGCTCGCCCGCGAGACGGCCAAGCCCGTGGAGACGGACCCCTCGATCGATGCGCCAGCATCGGTGGAGCTCACCGCCGCGGGGACCATCATGGGTACGCCCGTGTACATGGCGCCCGAGCAGCACATGGGGCTCGACGTCGACGAGCGCTCGGATCAGTTCGCCTTTTGTGTCTCGCTGTGGGAGGCGATCCACGGCGAACGCCCGTTCGAGGGCGCCATGGTGTTCGCGCTGGCGGTCGCCAAGCAGCGCGGCCAGCTGCGCCCCCCTCGGACCAAGATCCCGACCGCGATCCAAGCCGCGATCGAGCGGGGCCTGTCGGCCGACCCCAACGATCGCTGGCCCGACCTCGCGACGCTACTCGAGCGCCTGGAGCCCCGCCGCCGGCGATGGGGCACCCTGGCCGTGGCCGCGACGATCGCCACGGTGGGCGTGGCGGCCACGGCGATGTTGACCACGGACACGGTTCCCCCGAGACAGGCTCGCTGCACCACGGCCCGACAGCTGCTGGCGGAGACGTGGAACGAGCAGACCGCGGCGACGTTGCAGCACAACGTACGCGCTCCCCCCCGATTGTTCCAGTCGGTCGGCGCATACGCGGTGGAGCTGCGCGACTACTACGACCAAACCTGCCAGGCGGATCCGCCGCTGGACGACCTGAGATTCGACGTGACCATGGGCTGCCTGGACGCCCGCACCCGGAGGATCGCGACGATCGTCGAGGGGCTGTCGACCGGCCCCATCCAACAGGACAAGCAGATCGACAAGCTCATCGATGGCCTCACGCCGATCGATCGCTGCGCCGATACCCAATGGATGGGTACCCGCCAGATGCTGCCCGACGATCCCCGGCAGCGACAGGTCGTGCTGGAGCTCCAGGGGGACATCGCCCGGGTCAAGCACCTGCGCGCGCAGGGGCAGCTCGCCGAGGCCGCCGCACTGTCGGACGCCACGGTTGCCCGGGCCGAAGCCTCCCAGTTCGTTCCGATCCTCGCCAGCGCCGTGTTCACCCGATCGGCCATCGCCAAGACCGAGGGACGCTACGACTACGCAGCGGCGCTGCTGCGACGTGTGCTGGAGCTACGACTGTCGATCGGCGACGACGAAGGAGGGCTCGCAGCGGCTGTCGACCTCGTGTTCGTGCGGGGCGTGATGCAAGATCGCTTCGACGAGGCCGACGGCTGGGCCGCCGTTGCCCGAGGCTTGATAGGCGGGATCGACATCGGACCCGTGCGACGAGGGTGGCTCGACAATCACGTCGGCGCCTCGATGAATGCTCGCGGCGAGCCCGAAGCCGCCATCGCTCCCTTGCGCCGCGCCGCACAGGAGCTGACGACGGGGCTCGGCCCCGAGCACAAGAGCATCGCCGATCCGCTGGTCCATCTGGCCCGTGCGCTGACGATGCTGGGCCGGCCCGCCGAGGCGATCGAACCAGCCGAGCGTGCGGTCCGCCTTCGCCAGGCCCACTACGCACCGACCTCACCCACGATCACCACCGCGCTGCTCGTGCTCGCCCAGGCCCAAGACGACGCCGGTGCGCATGCGGAGGCCCTCGCGACGCTGCGTCGCGGCCTCGCGCTGCACGAGACCGACGGGGCCGAGGCGATCCCGGCGACGGTAGCCCAACCGGCTCGGCTGTGGCGCCAGATCGCAACCGTCCACGAGCGGTCGGGCGATGCCGCGGCGGCCGCGGATGCCCACCGCCGAGCCGATGCGCTGGAGCCCCCGCCGACCGATTGACCGCCGTGGGCTTCGACTACGGCTGCATCTCCGCTCACCCGGAGCTGGAGCCCGAGTCGGACCCCGTGCCTGCGGTGCCACCGGTGCCCGAGTCGGTGCCTCGTGCGTCGCCATCGGCCTCGGACGAGAGCCGCTCGGACCACCGCGCCCGCGCCCGCAGGAACTTCTTGCGGTCCCGCTTGGCTACTCCGGGCCCGCGCACGGACTCCAGCGTGCTCGGGTCGACGTAGCGGCCACGCAGCTGTACCCCGAAATGCAAGTGCGGTCCCGTGGCGAGACCGGTCATGCCCACATAGCCGATCACCGTCTTGGCCTTGACCTGATCGCCCACCCGTTGCCCCTCGGCGAACTTCGACAGGTGCATGTACAGCGTCTTCAGACCGCCGGGGTGGCGCAGGATCACCATGTTGCCCGCGCCGCCCTTGTCGGCTCGAAACACGATCTTGCCGTCGGCCGCCGCCCACACCGGGGTGCCCTCCGCCGCGGCGTAGTCCACCCCCTGGTGGCTCTTGACCCGGTGCAGCACCGGATGCATGCGCTTGGGGTTGAAGCCCGAGGACACGCGCGCAAACTTGAGCGGTGACTTGAGCAGCGTACGGGACACGCCCTTCCCTTCCGCATCGACGTAGCGCCCGTCACCGCCGCCAGGCGGCACCCACCACAGCACCTCCACCGTGCCCGCCGCCTCGCCTTGGTAGCGCGCCGCCAGCACCCGGCCGTAGCGCACCAGCTCTCCGTCGAGTTCGTGGCGCTCCACCACCAGCTGGAACCGATCGCCCTTGCGCGTCGCGGTGAAGAAGTTGATGTCGTACGCGAACACATCGGTCAGCACATCGACCAGCGCCGCAGAGTGCCCCCGGTCGGTCAGCGCCGCAGACAACGAGCTGTCCACCTCACCGCCGATCTGTTCCTCCCGCAGCTCGGTCTTCCGCACGTCGAGGCGACCGACCAGGCGCCCGTCGTCTTGGCGCTCCACCACCGCCACGTCGGTCTGCGTGCGTCGGAACGAGAAGGTCGACAGCTCGCCGCCCTCGTCCAGCTCCACCACGTAGTGCTGCCCCACCCGGATCGTGGCCGGATCCATCACGGGGCCCAACGCCTCTGCCACGCGCTGGATCTCGGCGGCACCGAGGCCGGCGCGGTGCAGGATCTTGCTGAGGCTGTCGCCCGGCCTCACTTCGCCGTCGAGCGGATCGATCTCGGGCTCCCCCGTGGATCCGCTGGTCCCAGGCTCCATGGCGTCGCCAGTCGTGCCCGCCGCGGCGTCGGGCGGGTGCCCGGTCGGAGGCGTGACCGGACTCGACCCGAGATCCGGTGTGGCCACCGGGGTAGGGGCGGTGTGTGCCGTCGGAACAGGGGGCGACGGCGGATCGGTGCAGCCCAGCAGCGCCACCAACACCATCACCCCCGATCCTCGCCAAAGGAACCTGAGCCCCAGGGAGGTTCGAAGGTGGTCACGCGTCGGCATCGAGCTCGCCGCGCGACTATAACGATCCACGGCCCGGGTCGCCCGCGAGCCGACGCCGAGCACTTCAAAACCGGTCGGAGGGGCCTGCTGCGATCAGCAGGCGAGCGCCGCGTCGAGCGCGTCGAAATCCCACGCCTCGGGGGCAAGGTCTCGCGGAGCAGGAGGTGTCATCCGCTGGCCAACCACGGGCGGCTGCGGCCCACAACCCAGTCCCCCGTCACGGTCCCGCCACAGCCTCTCGTCCAGTAGGTCACGCTCCGCGACCAGTAGCTCGAAGCGCCCGTCGAGGATCTCGCGGCGACGTTGCAGCTGTCGCGTCAGATTGTCGATATTGCGGTGCTCGTCGGCCAACGAGGCCAGCTCACCATCAACAACCTTGCGCCGTGCCTCGAATACCGCCACCGTCGAACGTGCCACCGCGACCTCCTCTTTCGGATTTCAAGATAGCGGATCACAGCCCCCATCCGTAGCGAAAACTGTCGCAGATCGACTACAGGACGACGAATTGTGCAGTTTGCACAATTCAGACTCGGGCGGTGGGCAACGGAAAATTCCACCGATCGTCACGCGTCGTCGACAAGACGTGTCAATACGGTGAGGCCGACGACCATCACAAGCCGATGCAATCGATCGCCGAGCCTCGTTGCCTTCGCCGCGAACGGTGCGCCCGGGCTTCCGCGGTCGGCGACGACGGTGATCGACACGCCGAACCCTCGACCCCGCCTTCCTGTCTTCCACGCCGCCCGGCCCCACCGCAGTTTCCCCGCGACGCGTCCCGGACCTCCCGACGCAGTTGCCCACGGGCCTCCCCATCGAATGACGTGATCGCCGAGCCTTGGAGAGGTTTGCGCCTGGCCCGCAAGCCGAGCCGTTCCCGGGCTAGGCAATTCGTTTACAGTCGCGCCCGCCTCCGTGTCCGGCCGTACACTTCCTTCCTCGTCCTCGCTCCGTGCGGGGGGTCTGGCGACCTTGCTGTGCGCCGTGAGTCTGTTGCTGCCCCGTTCCGTACACGCGGAGCCCGGCGACGACACTCCCGAACCCGAAGCCCCGTCGGAGCCCCCACCCACCGAGCCGCAGCCTTCGGCACCCACGCCGGGGCCCACCACCGAGGACGTCGACGCGCTCCAGCGCCGCATCGACACCCTCGAGCGCCAAGTGGAAGCACTGCGGGAGTCACAGGCCGAGGTGGCCGAGGAGCTCGGCAAGCCGCCGCCCGTCATCGTCCAGCCCGCCGACGAAGACGACGACGAGCCCCCGACCGCCCCTAGTGCGCCGGCCGACGTTCAGTACAACCGGGCCCCCGACTACGCCGATGGGTTTCACTTTGGCTCGTACGGTCGCGTTGCGATCGGTGGCGATCACCGTGGCCGGCCCGGGCGCGACGGCGACATCGTGGCGCGAGGGTCTCGGCTCGACGAGTCGACCTACGCCGAGCTCGAGCTCCGTCGGGAGGACTACTGGGAGAAGACCGGCGCCTACACCCGCGTGGTGGCGACCCTCGCCCTCGCCGCGCCGCTGTTCCACCAAACGGGGCAGTTTGACACCAACCTCGGCGTCCGCAATCTCTACCTCGAGGAGTCCGGGCTGGGCACCAAGAACCTGCGGCTCTGGGCCGGGTCGCGGATGTACCGGGGCGACGACATCTACCTGCTCGACTTCTGGCCGCTGGACAACCTCAACACCATCGGCGGCGGAGCGGCGTACACCATTGCCGACCGCACCGAGATCAAGCTCCACGCCGGAGCCAACCAGCCCAACAGCCCACTGTTCTACCAAGCGGTGCCCCGTCCCCCGCCGTTCGCCCAGCCCGGCGAGGCCACCGTCGCGATTCTCGACCGACAAAAGGTGATCAGCACCGCCAAGGTCAGCCACATCTTCTCGCTGGGCGACTCGGGTGCCGGCATCAAGCCCGTGGTGTACGGCGAGGCTCACTATGCGAACGAAGGCCAGCGCGAGACCGAGCCGCGGGTGTTCGAGGACCTCCCGCGCGAGTCGGGGTGGTTGGTGGGCACCCAGCTGGGCATGTTCACGGGCAAGCGCAGCACCCATCTCAACTTGGTGTTCCGGGCCTCGGGAGGGCTGGCCGCCTATGGTGAGTTCAATGCGCCGACCCAGCTCGGGCCCGACCGCAGCAGCCGGGGCGCCCGCGAATACCTCCTGGCCGCGGGGGGCAACTACGAGGTCGGACCCTTCGGCGTGATGTTGGGCAGCTACTGGCGGAGCTTTCGCAATGCGAGCCCCAACCTCGACTTCGGCGACCTCGCCGAGGGAGCGATCATCGTCCGGCCCACCCTGTGGTTGGGCGAGATCGCGGGGGTCTCGGTCGAGGGCTCGTACCAAGCTCAGCGCAGGGGCGTGCTCACCGACGACGGCGATGGTGGCCAACAGCCCCTGTTCGCGCAGATCGGCCGCGTTGGTCTCGCTCCCTTCGTCAGTCCCGGAGGCCGCGGAAACTTCACCCGTCCCCACATCCGCTTGGTGTACCTGCTGACGGCACGTGACGCGTCGGCGCGCCAGCTGTACGCCGAGCACGACGTCTTTGGGCGCCGCTCCCTCGATCACTACATCGCGCTTCAGGCCGAGTGGTGGTTCGGTTCGACCAGCTACTTCCGCGACTAGACGAGGACCACGATGGCACGCACGCAACGCTCTGGGCTGCGCCACCTGGCCAGCCTCCGCTCCCCCACCAGCCCCCGCCCGCACCGTGGCCTACGGTCGCTCGCGGTGGCGACCATCCTCGCCGCCTCCGCCGGGTGTTCCGACTTCCGCGAGCTCGACCAGCAAGCCGAGGTCACGCTCGCGACCCACGTCGACGACTGGCGCGACGAGGTGATCTACCAGGTGCTGGTCGACCGCTTCGCCAATGGTGACCGCGGCAACGACTACCTGGTCAACCACCAGGATCTGGCTCGCTATCAGGGCGGTGACTGGCAGGGCCTGATCGACCGCATGGGCTACCTGCAGGAGCTGGGCGTCACCACCCTGTGGATCTCGCCCGTGGTCCGCAACGTCGAGACCGACGCCAATGTCGACGGCTACCACGGCTACTGGGCGCAGGACCTCACCGACGTCAACCCGCACTTCGGGAGCCTGGCCACCCTGCAGGAGCTCGTCCGCGAGGCTCACCGGCGCGACATGAAGATCATCATCGACATCGTCGCCAACCACGTGGGGCAAGCGTTCTTCTACGACATGAACCTCAACGGTGTCGCCGACATCAACTTCCAGAACGACGGCGACGCCGCTCCGGTGCGGCACTTCACCGAGTACGATCCCGACTTCGACCCTCGCGGGATCCAGGCGTTCACCTCGCTGGACGAAGCCGGCCCCGCGCCCGTGATCTTCCAGTACGACCCCGCCACCAACCACATTCCCCCGGAGCCCGCGCTGTTCCAAGACCCCGCTGTCTACAACCGCAAGGGCAGGACGGTGAACTTCGACGACCCCCAGCAGCTGCTGCACGGCGACTTCCCGGGGGGCCTCAAGGACCTCGACACGTCTCGCTGCGACGTCAAGCAGGAGTTCGTCGAGATCTACGCCCAGTGGATCGAGAAGACCGACGCGGACGGCTATCGCATCGACACCATCAAGCACGTCGAGTACGAGTTTTGGCGCTACTTCACCCAGCGCCTGCGTCAGCGACTGGCCGCGCAGGGCAAGACCAACTTCTTGATGTTCGGTGAGGTCTTCGACGGCCGCGATGATCTGCTGGGGTCCTTCACCAAGCACGACATCCTCGGTGAGGCCGACCTCCTGCGGTTTCTCGGGGTGCAGCCGAGCTCCGACCCCACCGACGAGCAGCAGCTCGCGGCCGAGCAGAGCTGCTCCCCCGATGGCCCGCCCATCACGGGGGATCAGATCGACAGCGTGTTCTACTTCTCGCAGCACTTCCAGGCGGTGCGCGACGTGTTCGGCGATGCGGGCAGCACCGACCGCATCCAGTCGCTGTGGGAGAGCCGAAGCACCACGTGGGGCACCGAGCCCAACGCGGGAGGCATCGGGGTGTCGCCCGCCGACATGCCGATCAACTTCGTCGACAACCACGATGTCGCTCGCTTTGGCTTCAACCTCCGCGACCGCTCACCGGAGATCCGCCAGGCGCTGCTGCACAACGTGCTGACCTTCGTCATCATGGCGCAGGGCGTTCCGTGCCTGTACTACGGCACCGAGCAGGGCTTCGAGGGCGGCAACGACCCCGCCAATCGCGAGCGCCTGTGGGACACCGGCTACGACACCACCGGGTCCACGTTCTCGTGGACCAAGCGGTTGCTCGAGCTACGCCGGGCCTTCCCCGCGCTGCGCCGCGGTGGCACTCGGGTGTCCTGGTCGACCGCCCACACTGGCGACGAGCCCGACGCGGGCATCTTCGCGTTCGAGCGGTTTGGGGCCGACTCTGGCGGTTCCTACGTGCTCGCCGTGTTCAACACCCA
>JAHZJA010000868.1 GCA_022601155.1 Deltaproteobacteria bacterium
AGCACCGCCTGCTCCATGTCGGTGATGGCGTCCACCAACTCGTTGGCTTGGCTACGGGCGTTGCCGCGGTACAGGGCCAGCGTTGCCGCGAGTTCGGCCGGATTGCCCAGGCGCTGGTTGACCGCCTCCGCGTGTCGGCCGTAGCGGAGGGCGGCTTCGGTCTCGCCCTTGTGCATGCCCAGCAACGACAGCATCCCGATCAGCGAGCGTGCCTCGATCCGGGCGTGGTTGCTGGCCGCGGCGGCGAACAGCGCTTCTTCGTACAGGGCCAACGCTGGATCGAGCACCATCAGGCGCTCGTGCACGTGGGCGAGGGCGAAGGCGGCCTCGGCAATCGTGGGCTGGTATCCGAGCGCGCGCGCTCGCTCGAGCCCGGCGGCAGCCTCTTCGCGGGCCTGTTCGAATTTGCCTGCGAGGAGGTAGGCTCGGCCGGCGGCGAGCCGGTTGCGGACCTGCTCCACCTGCCCGACCAGCTCCGGGTCGTGGGGGATGAGCAGCCCGTCGTCATCGCGCTCGACGCCCACGCACTCCGACGGAGGCGCCAGCTGCTGGACGCCCTGCGCCGCGTTCTCCACCACCTGCGCGTCGGCGTGCACGAGGACGTCGGTCACGGCGGCCAGGTCCTGCAGGCGGCGGTCGAGGCATCCGATCCGCAGATCCATCAACGCCTCGGACTGGTCGCCGCGCACCCGGGTGGCCTCGCAGGTCTGGGCATGGGACTCCACCCATTGCTCGGCCCAGCGATCCAGCGACCGCGTCGTCTCGGCCCGAGCATCGGCGGCGAAGGGCAGGGCAGTGGTCTCGAAGGCGTCGGCAACGTGCTGTCGGGTGGCTTCGTCCCACACCCCGGTGAGCTTGGCTTCGGCGCCGAGACACGGCGTGAACGCAGCGGGAGCGCGATCACTGAGGAACAGCCCGGCAGCTCCAGCGAGTGCTGCCGCCGTCCCGGCCGCGAACATCAATCGGCGTCGCCCACGAGAGGTTGCGCGGGTGAGCGCGTCGAGCAGGGCATCCATCGAGCGAAAACGGCGCTCGGGGCTGGCCGCAAGGCCCTGGCGCAGCACCGCCACGATCGCTCGGGGCACGGTGGAGGTGCGCGGGGTCTCGCGGAGTTCGTGGGACCCCACGGCGCGCGCGAGCTGGTCGTAGTCGTCGCCGAGGAAGGGGCGGACGCCGAGCAGCGCGCGGTACAGGACCACACAGAACGAGAACTGATCGGTGCGCGCGTCGATTTCACCGCCGAAGAACTGCTCGGGGGCCATGTACGCGGGGGTGCCCATGACCATACCGGTCTGGGTCAGCTGCAGAGCCAACGAGCTTCGGGTGCCGCTGAGGCTGACGGTGAGATCGTTGGCGGACACCGCGGGAGGCGGTGGCGCCTCGGCGTCGGTCTCGCCAAAGCGACGGGCGAGGCCAAAGTCGAGCACCCGCACCCGGCCGTCGCTGCTGACCATCACGTTGGCGGGCTTGAAGTCGCGGTGCACCAAGCCCGCCTCGTGGGCGGCGGCCAGGCCTCGTCCCGCTTGCAGCAGCAGCGCCAGCGCTTCACGCCACGTCGCATTGGGGTCGCGCTCCTGCCTGTCGTTGAGCCAGCGGCGGAATGTCTGGCCGTCGACGTACTCCATGGCGATGAACACCCGGTCGCCGAGCGTGCCGGCGTCGTGCACGGCGACCACGTTGGGATGCGATAGCTTGGCCAGCGCCTGAGCCTCGCGGAGCAGGCGAATCCGCGCCTTGTCGACGTCTTCATGGCTGCCGAACTTGACCAGCTTGAGCGCGACCTTGCGATCGAGCTCGGGGTCATAGGCGGAGAACACCTCACCCATTGCGCCCGCGCCGAGGGCGTCGACGACGAGGTAGCGGCCGACCTCGGTGCCACGCCCGGGACCCGACCGGCTCACGGAAGGCTGTGGTTGGGTGACTGCGGCGCGGGGCCGGGTGGCCGCCGCGTGCGGCTGGGCGCGCGTCGCCGCCAGGTCCGGCTGCGTGCTGTCGACCGATGTCACCGCCGTCATTGTTTCATGTCGGGCGGTCGGGGTTCATCCTCGCGCATGGCCTGATGCGGAGACGAGGCCCCTCGAGGTGAGAGTCCGGCACACATTGCCCCATGGGGGTTGGGGTCGGTCTCCCCCCAAACGTGCGGGCGAGGGCGCGGTCAGTCGCCGGGCGCCGCGTACGGGGCCAGAGCCCGCCGCAGCTCGATGGCGACCTGTTGTCGCAGGTCCTCGGGGGCGAGGACTTCGGCGTGGGCACCCCAATGCAGCACCCAGCGCGTGACCTCGGCCGTGCCTGCCACCGCTGCCTGGAGCACCGCACCACCGTCCGCCTGTCCGATGATCTCTTGCTCCTGTGACAGCGGGTACTCCGGGAGCAGGCGAGCGGCGTAGGGGGACAGCCGGATCTCGACCTCGACCCGGGGCCCGCTCCAGATCTTGATGGCCCCGCGAAACAGCTCGTCTTCATCGACGTCGTGGACTCCGGCGTCCTCATCGAGGCGCTCGGCGTCGCTCATGCGTGCGACCTTGAAGGTGCGGACGCCGACGTCGTGCTCGAATGCGATGAGGTAGACGTGCTCGTCGACCAGGCGCCACATGACCGGGTCGACGGTGCGGCTGCGGTACTCGGTGTCTTGGGCCGAGCGATACCGGAAGCGCACCTGCTTGCGCTGCGCGATGGCGGCGTCGAGGACCTTGAGCGAGCGGGCGTGACTGGCCTCGGGCCCGGGTGTCGTGGGCTCGGTCGCGGCCGCGGTAGGCTGGCGGGGGCGGTTGCGCAGCAGCAGCGCATCCAGTTCTGCGACCAGTGAAGTGCCCTGGAGCGGGCCCAGGTAGCTACGGGCCAGGCGCAGCGCATCCCACTGCAGCGGGGTCGCGCTGAGCTCGGGGAGCTTGTCACCCAGCAGGCTGACACGGGCCTCACCGTTGACGGTCTCGCGCAGCAGCGGCACCCCTGCCTGCTCGAGCATGTCAAGATCGCGGTACAACGTCGCGCGGCTGCTGTCGGTCTCTTCGAGCAATCGCTTGGGGGTGAGTCCGCGGCGGCGACCATGCAGCAGCTGCAAGATCTGCCACTGCCGGATGAGCATGTTGCGTGCGCTACGGCTCGACATCGGAGGGCCTCGTTGATCTGCGAGTTCTCAGGCGGGCCAGGCTGCTTGGAGACGGTCGGCAAAGGTACGGGCGTCGGCCGGACGCGCCTTGGGATCCTTGGCCAGGCCTTGTGTGACCAGCTCGGTGAGCGCAGGTGAAAGCCGCTCACCCAGGTGACGCGACAACGGGATGACCGGGGTCTGGGAGTGCGCGCGCAGCCACTGCAGCGGATTGCTGCGCCACTGCTCGATGACCTCGGAGACCGAGCGATCGGCGGAGAACGGCGTGTGTCCCGACAGCAGCTCGTACATCATCATGGCGAGGCTGTAGACGTCGGCCGATGGCGTCAGCGTTTGCGTGGTTAGCTGCTCGGGCTGAGCGTAGTGCGGCGTGCCCACCAGCATCCGCTGTTGGGTGGCGTTGCGCCCGATGACCGAGTCGTCGCCCCACGAGCGCGCCAGGCCGAAGTCGAGCAGCCGTACCACCACGTTGCCCGTGATGAAGATGTTGGCGGGCTTGAGATCGCGGTGCACGATCCCTCGCTCGTGGGCCTCGATGAGACCCAGGCAGCACTGGTGAATGATGTGCGCGACCCAGGGGGGGTCGAGGGGGCGATCGAAGTCGTGCCACAGATCCAACGGGCGCCCGGCCAGCAGCTCCATCAGCACATAGATGTGCCCGTCACGCCGTAGGCCTGCGTCGTACACCCGCACCACATGGGGGTTGGTGAGCGTGCGCAGCACGGCGACTTCGCGCAGCGCTCGTTGAGCGGTCTGCGGCGAGGTCACGGGATCGCGCGACAGCTTGAGTGCCATCGGCACGTGGTAGCTGGGGTCGGCAACCTTGTAGACGCAGCCAAACCCGCCCTCGCCGAGCACTTCGAGGATCTCGAAGGGCCCGTAGCGATCACCCGGGTTGAGCTGTTGCGGCATGGGGAACCTGCATCATAGCAGCCGCGCCCCGCCCGATCGGCGATGCGGACGGACCCGGTGACATCGGTCGTCAGGAGGCGTCGACGGGACCCGCGATGGCCTCGTACAGGTAGGGCAGCGACACATCCAGGCGGTGATCGATGCCCGAGTGGGTCCCATCGAATTCCTGGTGGACGTGCGTGATTCCATGCCGGTCGAGGGCAGCTGCGAGGCGGCGCGCGCCATAGTGGAGGAAGTACTGATCCCGCCGTCCGCAGTCGAAGAACAAGCCCCGCAGTTGGGCGAGGTCGTCGCGGACCGATTGTTGCTCGATCATTCGGACGGGGTCGTGGCGGAGCCAGGCCTCCCAGCGCGCCGTGTCGAGCTCACAGGTGTGCAGATCGACCGGCAGCCGCACCCCGGCTGGGGCAGCCGGGTCTGGGTCGTAGGTCGCGCCCATCGCCAGGATCATCGAGGCATGGAAATCGCCGCCGCGCATCGAAGGCGTGGAGCTCAGGTGCTCGAGGAATGCCTCGATACCGCCGTGTCGTGCCAGCACGTCCAGGGCGCCGGGGAACTCGCGCAAGTACAGGTGCTCGAATCCCATGTCGCCGCTGTGGCAGGCGATGGCGCCCCAGTGGGCCGCGTGTCGCATGCCGTGGATCATCGCTCCGTAGCCGCCGCTGCTCTTGCCGTACACGGCGCGGTGGGCTGGCTGCGGATGCACTCTGAAGTCGCGGACGAGACGAGGGAGCAGATCGTCGATGACGAACCGCTCCCAGCCGCCCATCGCCAGCGAGTCGATGTACTGATTGCCTCCGAGGCTGGTGAACGCGTCGGGGAACGCGAGCACGACCGGGCCCATGTGCCCTGCTTCCACCAATCGGTCCACCCGCTGGGGCACGCTCTCGCCGAACGCCGTCCAGGCCAGTCGCTTGAGCCCGCTGCCGGTGAAGGCCGCCAGGTCGACCATCAACGGATAGCGTCGGTCGTCGTCGTCGTAGCCGGGAGGAAGGTAGACCGCGACGGTGCGGCGCGATGGGTCGCCCAGCAGGTTGGTCGCCAACGCAGCCGACTCGATCTCGATCTCGACGACACGACCGCGAGGCCGGGTGAAGTTGTGGAGCGGCAAGGGCTCAGTCCTTCCACTGGGCCACGAACACGTTGGTGTCACCCTCTTTGGCGTTGCCGCGGTTGGAGGCGAACACCAATTGAGTGCCGTCGCGGGTAAACATCGGGAACCCGTCGAATTGCGGGTCGTGGGTGATCTGCTCGAGGCCCTTGCCGTCGATGCCCACCAGGTAGATGTCGAAGTTGCGCCCCTTGGGCGCGTTGATGTTGG
>JAHZJA010000007.1 GCA_022601155.1 Deltaproteobacteria bacterium
AGATCCTTGGTGCCCCCACGCATCGTGTCGAGCTCCGTGCGGTATTGGTCGAGGTTGGCCCGCTCCTCCTTCATGATGATGATCGCCTTGGCGAGCCGCTTTTGTGCCGCGCCATCGAGCCCTTCGCGGACCGCTCCGCTCTTGGCGTGCCAGCGCTCGGTTCGCTTCCACAGCGCCTCCACCCCTGCATCGGGGGCGACCTTGGCCAGCGCGACGTGCATGCGCGACAGGTGCTGTTGGTACGCGGTCAGGGCCAAGCGCCACGAGTCGTCCTCGGGGTTGGCGAAGCGCAGGCCCGCTCGCGCCCGCGCGACGCGTCGGCGCAGGGCGACCGACTCGGTCTCCAGCGTGGCGATCTCGTCCCGCATCTGTGCGGCCTGGGTGAGGAACGCCTGGTGGTCGATCTTCTGATCGGCCCGCGTCTCCTCGTAGTAGCGCTCGGTGGCGACCAGCTGAGCCCGCTGCCCGGCGACGGTCAGCTCGAGCTTGTGGGCGGCCTGCTCGAGCTTCTCGACCTTGCGCAACGCGGCGTCGCGCGTGGGCGAAGCGCCGCCACGCGGGGCATCGAGGGCGCTACGGAGCTTGCGGCGTTGGCCCTCGAGCGACTCCAGTCCGGCTCCCTTGGCACGGTTGGACAGCCGGACCACCAGTTGCTCCTGCACGTCGACGACATCCGAGGCGCCCTGATCGAGCGAGGCCAGATGGGCGGCCAGGTCGTTGAACAGCTTGGCCTTGTGGGGCACCCCCACCGCTTCTTCCATCCGAGACAGCAGCGCCCGAAGATCCTCGAGCTCGCGATCGAGCATGCCCACTTCACGCGCGATCTTCTGTGCGTGGGAGGCCCGGGGCAGCGCCCGCGCAACATTGACCGCCCCCGTGGGCAGCAGGGCATCGAGGCTGAAGTGCTCCATGTCCTCGCCGACCACCGCGGCGAAATAGGCGGTGGCGTCCCCCTTGGACTGCAGCTTGCCGCCCAGGCGCTTGGCGAGACGATCGAACTCGCGGCGCAGCGCCAAGAACTGCTCCTCCGCCCCTTCGTAGTCGCGCTGCTGGATGCGGACCTTGCCGCGCAGATGCTTGATCTCGGCGACGATCGGCGAGTCGGGATCGTAGACGAGCAGCAAGTCGAGGGCCTGGACCGCCTGCTCGTATTGCTTGTTGGCCATCAACGTCCAGGCCAGCTCGTACATCGCCTCGGGGAAGTACGCCGAGTCGCGACCGATCCGACGGTAGGAACGGACGGCATCTTCGACGTTGCCCTCGTCGTGGTGGATCCGGGCGATCGCCATGTAGGCCAGCTGCTTGATCTCCCGGTCGCGGGGCGCAGAGGGGTTGGCCTTGGTGATCCGCGAGAACCTGTCGAGCGCGGCCCCGGGATCGTCGGCGGCCAGCGCTGCGGAAGCGGCGACATACGCCGCACGCACCCGCCACTTGGCCCCCGTTCCCCCTCGCGTGATGGGAATGTCGACGGGGCTCATCGCATCGAGCACCGCGATCGCCTGATCGTGGCGGCCCGACAGATACAGGTGCCGACCGTAGGCGTAGCTCAGCTCGGGTACGCGGCTCTTGGCCGGGAACGACTCCGCCCAGCGGGCCAGCCGCTCGATGTCGGTGTCGCGAAGCTTGCCGCGGGGAGGCTCGACCGTGGTCGACAGCCCCACCGCTTGCAGCCGTGCGCGGGCCTCGGGTGTGGCGCTCAGACCCGGCTTGCGTGCAAAGCCATGCTCGCGCCGCGGAATCGCCAGGTCGAGCAGATGCGCCACGCTCCGCTGGTGGAAGCGCTTGGACTCGGGGCGAGAATCGCCGAGGTTCTGGATGAACAGCTCGAACGCCCACCGCTCCATATCGAGGTTGATCAGCGCCTCGCCGAGAAAGAACACCGCCTGGGGAGCGGCCTGCGAGTTGGGGTGATTTTCGAGGATGTCGAGGAAGGCGACCCCCGCTCCTTCGAAATCGCCCTCGACCAGCTTGAGCTGGCCCCGCACCAGGCGCTTGGCCAGCTCTTCTTCGGTGGGTCCCTTTTCCTTGTTGGCGGCCTTGGCCGCCGCAGCGAGCACTTGTTCGGCGTCACCGACCTTGTCGGTCAGTTTTTCGAGCAGCTCGTCTTTCTTGCCAGCACGACCGCGGGGCTCGGAAGCCTCGTTGCTCGTCTTGCGCGCGGCCTTCTTGTTGCCCGACGCCTTGCCGGAGGCCTTGCCCTTGGCGGGCTTGCTGGCGCCGGCCTTGCCCGATGCCTTGCCGCCGACCTCGCCCGACGCCTTGGCTGGCTTGGGCTTGGCTTCGGTCGGCGCGGCGTGAGCGGTGGGCACCGCCCACAGCGCCCCCGCGACCAAGGCGGCCACCCAGGGCCCGTTGCGGGGCCTGCCGTGTGCACGGCCCGAGGCTCGCGTCACCGGTTGTCCTTCTTGGCCTTGACGGCACGCGCCTTGTCGTTGCGCGCCTTGGGCAGCGGACGCCCAGCTGCATCGAGCGGAACCTCTTGCCAGTTGACCGCAGGCCGGTCGCCCATCTCGGTGGTCATGTTCCCGCGCTCGAAGCCCTGGCTGACGAGCTTGATCGCGGCGTTCTCCGGAGCGGTGAAGCTATGCGAGCTCCGGGACTCGAACGTGTACCCGTTGAGGTAGGAGAACACCCCATAGCCATTGCCCTGGTAGGTGAGCTCTACGGTGACGTTGTGGGGGCCGGGCGGGAGGTTGCCGTCGTAGACGAGCACCTCGTCTTCACCATCGAGGCTGCCCGTCTCGTCGGTGCGCGCGAAGATCTGCGCGCCGTCCATGATGAACACCACCCGGGTGAGCCGGAAGCCCGAGCCCATCAGGTTTTGGTGGGTCACGGTCACTCGGCTCCCCGCCAAGACCCCGCGCAGCACGGTCTCCTTGAGCAGGGTCAGTCGGGCCTTGCTGCGGAAGATCTTGTCCTTGAGCTGGTCGACGTCGGCCTGGAGGCTGTCGAGTCTGTCGCCGTACAGCTCGCTCTCGCGAACATTGGCGTTGCTCGGGTTGCCGGAGTCGCTCGGGTTGCCCTCGAACGGATCGATCTTCTTCGTCGCCCGAGTCGCGGCTGGCTTGGCGCCGGACTTGGGCTGAACCTTGGCCGGTTTTTGCCCGCTGGCTTTGACGGGCGTCGGCTTTTGCCCCGCGGGCTTGACCGTCCGTGGCTTCACGGGGGTGGGCTTGGCTGCTTTGGGCTTCACCGGGGTGGGAGCCGCTTGCGCGGCCACCGCGAAGCCGAGCACCGCAACGATCACCAACAGCCGAGGAAACAGGGCGAGCCCGTACCGCATAGCGGCAGACACACGGCGAACGTCGAGGGGTTTCAGCACGTCCACAAAGGTACCAAGGCCCCCAAGCCTCCACCAGGAGCGGGACTGGGACGTGGGATACATGGACCGTGGAGTATCGAGCCTTCGGTGGAGCGCGTCGGGCATCGTGAGCGAACCTCCCCAGCTCGATCCACGCCGATGCACGCGCTCAGTTTCCCCGGTCGGCCCCGTCGTTTAGGGCCGAGCAGCGACGATCGCGTTCGGCTCGGTACCCGCGGCGCAGGACACGACCCCGCAGATGTTCAGTCTGCGGGCGCCAGTCGGCGCCACAGCGCCTCGAGGAGCTTGGGGACCCCAGCGCCGGTCTCCGCCGAAATCACGAACAACGGAATGTTGCGAGCGCGCAGCATGGCCCGGGTCTGGGCCACCAGGGCACGGCCATCGGCGTCGGCGAGCAGATCGTTCTTGTTGAGCGCCACCACCCGCGGTCTGCCGTCGAACTGGCTGCCGTAGTGGTCCAGCTCTTGCTCCAGCGCGTCGAGGTCCGCGACGGGCTCTCGGCCGGGCTCGTAGTCGGGCGCCAGCACGTGCAGCAGCACCCGAGTCCGCTCGAGGTGACGCAGGAACTGGTGGCCCAATCCCTTGCCGTCGCTGGCCCCGCGAATGAGCCCCGGGACATCGGCCACGACCATGGAGCGGCCGCCCGACATCTGCACCACGCCCAAATTGGGCACGAGGGTGGTGAACGGGTAGGCGCCCACCTTGGGCCGTGCGCGACTGATGCGACGAATGAGCGTCGACTTGCCCACGTTGGGGAAGCCCACGATTCCCACGTCGGCGAGGAGCTTGAGCTCGAGGCGAATCTGCCACGCGTCCCCCACCCCACCGTCTTCGGCCTGCTCGGGGGTGCGATTGGTCGAGCTGCGGAAGTGGATGTTGCCGCGGCCGCCCTCGCCACCCTGGGCGACGACCAGGAGTTGGCCGGCCTCGGTCAGATCTCCGAGCAGCTCGCCGGGCTGTACGTCCACCGCGGCCGCAGCCGGCTTGAGCTCACCGGGCGCCCACTGGCGCGGCTCGGAGGGCTCCGACGGTGCGACCACGATCCCCGCCTCGTGGTGGTCGACGTCGGCGGGCGGCCTGGCCAGCGGCTCCCCGACTTCTTCGGCCTCCAGCTCGGCCCGCGCCTGCGCCAACCTCTCGAGGGCGGCGGGATCTTCGGCCAGGTAGACCGTCTCCATGCCACCTTCGTCGTCGTCGCCCGTCGACGAGGCAACCGGCACCAACGACGCGTCGGCCAAGCCCTCGATGTACACCGCAGTGCCCACCGGAACCTTCACGACGAGATCTTCGCCGCCGCGACCGTTGCGATCGCGGACGCCACCAGACTGCCCATCGGGCGCTCGCAACACGCGGCGGTAGTGCAGGTCGAGCAGCGTGCTCAGATGCGGGTCGGCCTGCAGCACCACGCTGCCGCCACGCCCTCCGTCGCCCCCAGCCGGACCGCCCTTGGGCACGTACTTCTCACGGCGCCATGCAATGGCCCCGTCGCCACCATGACCGGCCCGCACCACGATGCGTACCTGATCGATGAATCGCATGGGACGGGGTCCCGATCGGTGGCGCGGTTGGAGGTGAAAACCAAGGCCGCGGGCGCTACTGCGCCGCTTCGGCCTCGGCTACCGCCGTGTCGACGGCCACGTAGGACCG
>JAHZJA010000869.1 GCA_022601155.1 Deltaproteobacteria bacterium
GGGCACGCTCGGCTTCCGCCTCCAGCCGACGCGCCCGGGCCCGCTCGGCGGCCAGCGTGGACTCGAGGTCGATGTCGTGCCCCAGCCCATAGCCTCCCACCCAGAACAGAACGACCGATACCAGCAGGCTGACATCGGACGTCATGAACGTGGGGCCAATTCCCAGCCGCTGGGGCAACGCCCAGCCCACCAGCAGCACCGAGCCGGCCCGGTAATCCCGTACACGATGAGCCGGCCGAAGGGCGCCGCAAAGGTTGGTGGAGCATCGAGGGTGGGGGGAAACAGGGCCCTCCAGGAGACCGGCGCCACCAGGGCGAACACCAGACACATCAGCCCACCCAGCCACACCGCCTCGGGCCCACGAGAGAACCGGTCCTGGGCGATGGTCAGCACGGCAGCAAGCAACACGATCGGCACCAGCCGCCGCGGATGCACCAGCGCCCGCAAGGTGCTGCGCAACAACGAGCGCGGCACGATCGCAGCGTCGACGGTCGTGGTCGCAGCCTGGCTGTCGCCGCTGGCGACGACGTTGTGCCCCGTCATCCCACTCATCATGCCTCCTCGCACGCTCGTAGGCCGGCCCCATCGAGTCCCAGCGGTCGGGCCGCCCCCCCGAACGGTCGGAGGATGCACGGTTGTGGCATTGCCGTGGCTCACACCGAGGTCCGTCCCGGGGTCGTCATGGCCGATGGATAGCGGGATCGAGGCGGTCTGGACGTTGTTCGAGAGCAAGCGTTCCGGCATCCTGGAGGTCGCCCACGATGAACGTGACCGATCATCCCGGGTCCAGTCTCGCCTCCGGCGACGGGACGGACCTCGACGTCACCGCTCCCAGCGGAGTGGGAGAGGTCGACGCAGGGACCGACCGGGAAGAGCTGCTGGACAGCGGAGCCAAGGTCGGCCGCTACACGGTGCTCGAGCGCGTGGGCTCGGGCGGCATGGGGGTGGTCTACGCCGCCTTCGACCCCGAGCTGGATCGCAAGGTCGCCCTCAAGGTGATGCACCAGCGCAACGACTCGTCGGTACACACGACCGGAGGTCGCGAGCGATTGCTGCGCGAGGCCCAGGCGATGGCCAAGCTCACCCATCCGAACGTGATCACGGTGCACGACGTCGGTACGTTCGACGGGCGGGTCTTCATTGCAATGGAGTTCGTCGATGGCCCCACGGTGCGGGCCTGGCTCGACCAGGGCGCCCGTGAGTGGGCCGACATCATCGAGGTGTTCGTCAAGGCGGGGCGCGGTCTCGCCTCCGCCCACGCAACGGGACTGGTCCACCGCGACTTCAAGCCCGACAACGTGCTCATCGGTCGCGGCGGTCGGGTGCTGGTGATGGACTTCGGGCTCGCGCGCCAAGCCTCCAATGGCATGGCCGAGGCCCAGCCCACCGCGCAGCCTGGCCCCGTCGACCTCAGCAGCGTGATCCTCACCCGGACCGGAGCGCTGGTCGGTACGCCCGCGTACATGGCTCCCGAGCAGCACCAAGGCACATCGACCAGCCCGTTGGTGGACCAGTTCAGCTTCTGCGTTGCGCTGTACGAGGCGCTGTACGGCCAGCGCCCATTCGCGGGCAACTCGGTCGCCTCGCTGGCGATCAACGTGCTCGAAGGCCACGTACGCACCCCGCCCAAGAGCAGCGGTGTGCCCTCGTGGTTGCGCGCGGCGGTCTTGCGAGGCCTGGCCATCGATCCCCAGGATCGATTCCCCTCCATGGATGCCCTGCTCGCAGAGCTCCAGCGCGACCCACCCGAGAGCCGCCGGCCGTGGGTGACCGCGTCGGTGGCGATGGGAGTGGGCACGATCGTCGTGGGGGCCTACTTCGCCACGCGCCCCCCCGACGTCGACCACTGCAAGGCGGCCGAGCCCGCCGCAGCCTGGGGTTCCACGCCTCGCGAGACCATCCGCAACGCGTTCTCCGACACCGCCCTCCCCTACGCCGACACCTCGGGCCAGACCGCCGTCCGCATCCTCGACGACTGGTCGGATCGCTGGTCGCAGCAGTGGATGGACTCGTGTCACGCCGACGCGCCGACCGACTCGACCCCGCTGGAGTCGCTGCCGTCGCTGCGTTGTCTGGATGTCCAGCGAACGGAGCTGATGGCGCTGACCGAGCGGCTGTCGAGCGCCGACGCGGGGACGATCGCTGGCGCCGTCCGTGCCGCGGCGGCCCTGCCCGATCCCGCCCGCTGTGAAGATGTCGCCGTGGTGCTGGCCATCTCCGATCGCGTCCCGCCCGAGTCGAACAACGGACGCCAGCGCCTGGCCCAGATCCGCGACGGCCTCAGCCGCGCACGGGTACTGCTTCACACCGGAGCTGCCGTGCAGGCCGAAGCCAAGGCAGAGCCCTTGATCCAGTCGGCGGGGCTGCTGCAAGACCCTGGACTCGAGGCCGAGGTCAGGCTCGTGGTAGCCCGAGCGCTCGATGCCCAGGGTGAGTCCGGCCGCGCCGAGCGACAGCTGCGACAGGTCGTCGTGCAGGCGGCAGCCGGGCGACGGCCCGCGGTCGAGGCCGAGGCCTGGGTCGAGCTGGTGCGGGTGGTCGGCGAGCGGCTCGCCCTTCACGACGAGGGACACCGACTCGCCCTGGCGGCCGACGCTGCCATCGTCCGCGCCAAAGAGCCGCCCGAGCTGCGAGCTGGGCTCGGCATTGCGCGCGCGCAGATCGAGCTGGACCAGGGGCGCTACGACGAAGCCCGGGAGCACCTCGAGCGTACCGTTCAATACCTCGAGTCCCTGGAGCCGCCACCTCCGCTGGCGCTGGCCTCCGCATGGCAACACCTGGGCGAGACGCTCGATGGTCTCGCCCGGTTCCAGGAAGCACGACAGGCCTACGAGAAGGCGCTGGGCAAGCTCGAGCTGGCCCTCGGCGCCCAGCATCCGTTGGTCGGTGCCGCGCTGGCTCGGCTGGGTGGGGCCATGCTGGGTGACGGGCTGCTGCTCCAAGCCGATGCGACCTTCGTACGCGCGCGCTGGATCCTCGACCCCGAGCACCTCACCGACGACGAGCAACCGGTGCTGCCCGAGGCCATGTCGCAGTGGCACCAGCGCGAGCTGGCTGCCGTGCTCGATCGACAGGGGCTGCTGCAGCGCAACCAGGAAGACCTCGAGATGGCCGAAGAGCTCCATCGGCGAGCACTGGGGATGCTCGAGCACGCGGTCGGGCCCGACCACCACGACGTGGGCTATCCGCTGGTCAACCTCGGCCTGGCTCTCGCCGACCAGCGCCGCCCGCTGGACGCCATTGCCCACCTGCGTCGGGCGCTCGAGATCTGGAACGATACGCTCGACCCCGAGCACCCCGACCTCGGCACCGCGCACCTCAACCTCGCCAACACCTTGTGGGCGCTGGGCGACCGTACCAAGGCCCGTGCGCACTACTCCGAGGCCCTGGGAATCTGGGAAGAGTCGTTGCCCGAGGACCACCCGCTGCTGGCCTATCCGCTCACGGGGATCGGGCGCTGTGATGTCGCCCTGGATGCTCCGGCCGCCGCCATCGAGCCGCTCGAGCGGGCCTGGCGTCTGCGGGACCACGAAGACGAAGATCGACTCAATGTCGCCGAGACCAGCCTCGTGCTGGCCCGAGCCGTGTGGGCGGCCGGCAATGACCCCAACCGCGCCGTCGAGCTGGCCGTGCGTGCCCGCGACCTCGTGGGCGCCCTCGAGCCGTCCGATTCCGCCGGGATCCACCGTCTGCTCGACGGCGAGCCGGTGCCCCGTCTCACCGACCAGCTGAAACCCGCGGGACTCGGGGCCACCAATCGCAACACCCGAGGCCGCTGATCATGCCTCGCCCCTCGCGCGCGCTGATGGCCGTCGTGGGCCTGGCCCTCGGTGCATCGTGTAGCCGAGGTCATCGGGAGCCCGCCCCCCCGGTCGGCGCATCCCCGGCCCCGGCCAACGCCGTGCCGATTGCGGTCGAGCCGACCGCACCGACCACCCCGCCCCCTCGCTACGACGCCCCGTTCACGGTCTCGTTGGGGCAAAACGGCCAGATCCGACTGCGCCGCCACCACGTGGATCTGCTGCGGCTGGAGTATCCGTTCTTCGGGGCGGGATGGACATGGGCCGACCCCACCGTCGACGAGGGCGGCGTGCTCGGAGATCGAACGCGCTTCGTCATCGACATCCCCGGGCTCGACGCCCGCGTGGAGGCGGTCGCCCGGCGAGCGGAGCCGGGCGTCCTCGAGGTCCGCTACACCATCGACCTGCGCCGCGACCTCCCCGACATCATCGGAGGAGGCCCCGAGTTCCACCTGCTTCGCCACGCCGTCGCCAGTGCACCAGGGCAGGCCGATCCTCAGCTGCTGCCCGACGACACCGGGTTCTCGTGGCAGGTGGCGCAGGGCGAGACGGTCACCGTGCGCTTCGATCCACCGCTGCCCAGGGTGTACTTCGAGCGAGGCCGACCCGAGCAGATCCGGGCCTTCATGCTCACTGCTGGGGCCAAGGCCGGACAGCACACGTTCACGATGCGGGTGGAGCTTCCGGCCGATGGCGCGGTGCTGCCCTCCACCGCCCAGCGGTACGCCGGTGGCCGCAAGGCGAGATGGTTTGCTTCCACCCTCGAGTGGGACCGCAGCCCCGTCGATCTGCGGTACCTCAACGACGGCCACCGCCCCGCCGGCATCCATGGCCCGGTGAAGGCGGTCGGTGACGCGCTGCAGTTTGCCGATGGGACTGCGGCCCGTTTTTGGGGGACCAACGTCACCGCGATGTCGCTGTACGCGGCCGACCGCGACACAGTGAAGGCTCAGGCCCGCCGCATTGCCGCCATGGGGTTCAACCTGGTGCGGCTGCACCACCACGACACCGACTGGGTCGAGCCGAACGTGTTCGTTCAGGGTGCGCCCGACACCCAGCAGCTGTCCGACGACGCCCTCGCCAAGCTCGATTGGTGGGTCAAGTGCCTGCAGGACGAGGGCATCTACGTGTGGCTCGATCTCCATGTCGGCCGTCGCCTGCGGGAGGGCGACCGCGTGCCGGGCTTCACGGAGCTGCCGCACTCCCAGGACGACGTCAAAGGCTTCGGCTACGTCAATCCGCGCATCGAGGCCCTGATGCAGGACTTCGCGCGACGCTACCTGACCCGAGTCAACCGCCACACCGGGCGGCGCTACACCGACGATCCGGGGGTCCTCGGGGTTCTGGTCACCAACGAGAACGACCTCACCCACCACTTCGGCAACACCATGAACGACAACGCGGGGGCCCCCACCCACCGCGAGATGCTGCGCAAGGCCGCCGCGCCGTTCATGAAGGCCCACCGTCTCCCCAAGCGGGCCCTACAGCCCTGGACGTACGGACCCGCCAAGGTGCTGATGAACGAGATCGAGGCGCGCTGGCACCTGCGCATGATCGACGCGCTGCGCACGATGGGGTTCTCCGGGCCCGTCGCCACCACCAACTTCTGGGGCGACGACCCCATGGCGAGCCTCCCCGCTCTCACCGTGGGCGACGTCCTCGACATTCACGGCTACGGCGGCGAGGGAGAGCTCGAAGAAGATCCTCGTCACGCGCACAACTTCCTCAGCCGGATCGCAGCGGGCCGAGTGGAGGGCATGCCGATCACGATCACCGAGTGGAACCTGCTGCCTCCGGTCCGCGACCGCTTTGTGGGACCCATCTGGTTTGCGGCCGTGGCGAGCCTGCAGGGCTGGGACGCGCCCATGCACTTTTGCTACACCAACACCGCACTGCCGCTGCCGGGCTGGCTGCATCCCGGTCAAGGGCTCATCGATCCGGCCACGATGGCGCTGATGCCCGCCGCCGCGCTCATCTTCCGCGAGGGTCATGCCGCGCCCGCTCGCGAGCGCTACCGGCTGGTGATGAAGCGTGACGATCTGTACGGCCGGGTGATGGGCGCTCCGTTCAGCGCCGCCATCCGAACCCTGACCGAGCGCAGCCGTGTGGAGATCGCCCTACCCAACCTCCCCGAGCTGGCCTGGGACGGTCGCCACCCGCCCCGCCCCGGCGCCATCGAGGTCCACGACATCGACCGCAGCTTCATCCCGGACGATGCCACCGCGGTGGTCTCCGACACGGGGCAGCTACGCCGCGACTGGTCGCGAGGCTTCGGCACCCTGGACAGCCCCCGCAGCCAGGCCGCCTACGGCTGGATCGGCGGCCAGCGCATCGCCCTGCAGGACATCGAGCTGGACATCGATACCCCCAACGCGACGGTGGTCGTCAGTGCGACGGACGGCAAGCCGATTGCAGAGTCCGAGGACCTCCTGCTGACGGTGACCTCCGAGGTGGAGACCACCGGGGGGCGGCCCCCCCTGCGGGCTCGGGCCGTCACGGGGACGGTACGAATTCGCAGCGAGCACGCCACGCTCACCATGAGGCCCGTGACCACGGGCAGCAAGGCGGCTGCTCGCCATGCCGGAGCCGAGCAGGTCGGCACGCGCAGCGGCGAGCATCACCAGTTTCGGCTGTTCGCCCTGCCCACCCACTGGTACCGCATCACCATCCACTAAACGGGCCTGCTACGATGCGGCCGACCCCCGCGAGCACCTGATGCAAGAACAAGAGCTCGGTACCTACGAGATGCTCTGGGACTGCCCGCACTGCGGCACCCCGAAGCTGTTCGGAATCCAACACCGCCACTGCCCCGCCTGTGGTGCAACGCAAGATCCGGAGGCGCGCTACTACCCCAGCGAGGCCGACAAGGTCGCCGTGCAGTACCACCTGTACAAGGGCGCCGACGTGGTCTGCCCTGCGTGCACCACGGCCAATGCCGCGGTGACGAAGTTCTGCGTGGGATGCGGAGCGCCCATGGGTGACGACGCCAAGCAGGCATCGGCGCGCTCCGAACAAGCCGTCGCCGACGGCCAAGCGTTCGAGGGCGAGAGCGCCAAGGATGCCAAGGCCGAGGTCCGGGCACGCCGCGACGCCCACGTCGCGCAGCAGCTGGCGCCCGCCTCCGCCAACAAGCCCGGCATGAGCCGTGGTCTGAAGATCGGCCTCATCGTCGGTGGCGTGGCGCTCGTGGTCGCCGTGCTGGTGTTCGTGCTGTTCTTCTGGAAGCGCGAGGCCACCGTGGAGGTCACGGGCCACGCCTGGAGTCGCAGCATCGCCGTCGAGCAATTCAAAGAGGTCAAGCGCTCGGCGTGGTGCGACCAGATGCCCAAGGGGGCGCGGGGGGTCACCAAGAAGAAGGAGCAGCGCTCCACCAAGCAGGTCGCGGACGGGGAAGAGTGCGTCAAGAAGCGCAAGGACAACCGCGACGGCACCTTCAAGGAGGTCAAGGAGTGCAAGCCCAAGTACAAGGACGAGCCGGTCTACGCCCAGAAGTGCACCTTCAGGGTGGACGAGTGGGCGACGGTCCGAACCGAGAAGGCATCGGGCGAGGGTAAGGATCCCGAGCCTTCGTGGCCCAAGGTCACGCTCGCCAAAGAGGGCAAGTGCAAGGGGTGCGAGCGCGAGGGCTCCCGCAGCGAGGCCTACACCCTGAAGTTCGTCGAACCAAAAGAAAAAGAGAGCTACGACTGCGATGTCGAGCGCTCTTTGTGGGACGGAGCCAATGTCGGCTCCAAGTGGAAAGCCGAGGTTGGTGTCGTATCGACGAGCCTCGATTGCGATTCATTCAGCCCGAAGGAATAAATCGCGGGGCACGTCACAGCGCATCCGATCGGGGCGCTGTTTGGGCTTGAAACCTCGGTGGGGATCCGTACCTTGAAGCCGATGTCGTTGCTTTCCCCGCTTGCACTCACCCTTCCGCTCGCCTTCAGCCCCTATGCCGTCGGGTCCATGCAGACCTCGACGGCCGTGCAGCAACAGGCCGAGCCCGCCGCGGAGGATGCGGCCGCGGAGAACGGGTGGGACGAGACGGAGCCCGCCGCCGAGCCTGCCGCGGACCCAGCTGCCCCGGCCGAGACTGCCCCGCCGATCACCACCCCCGTCGTTACCCCGACACCCGCCCCGTCGACCGGCACCATCGTCAAGAAGCCCGCCCCGCCGCCACCCGACCAAAACGGCATGGGCCTGATGATCGCAGCGGGGGCAGTGGGGGCCGTTGCCCTGGGCGCGGGAGTTGGACGTGCGGTGATCATCTCCAAGAGCTGCGCCAGCCCAGGCGACGTGGCCGTCGACGCGGCCGGCTCCATTACCGACTGCTTGCGAGACGCCCGGACCTTGGTTGCCCTCACCGCGGTGGAGTGGACCGCCAACACCGGGACCTACGTCCTCGCTCCCGTTGCGGGCATGATTCGGGCGCAGTTCGACTCGTCCCGCTACATGTACTCCGGCAAGCCCAACCACAACGGAGCCCTGCTCGCGGGCATCGGCGGTGGTGTGCTCGGGATCGGCCTGTTCACCAAGATCGGGCTGTGGGCCGCGCTGCCCAAGCGCCTCTCCTGCCCGTTCGACGACAACTACGGCAAGTGCGTTCGTCGCAAGTTCGCGGGCTATTTCATCGGCACCCAGCTGGCCAGTACCGCAATCGCAGCGGGAGCCGGTCTGCTGTCGTATGGCATCTTCTACAACAAGGAGCGCAAGGCGAAGGAGCGCTTGTTCTTCCGGCCCGACGAGGTTCGTGTGGCGCCGGCCCTGGGGCGCAACTACTCCGGCGTGGCCCTCACGGGGCGATTCTAGTCGCCGCCGTCCTTGCTCCGGCAGTCGGTCCGAACGCCTCGCGTAGACCCATCGGTTCACGCGAAGCACGACCCCGAGGCCCGGGTGCGCAGCCTTCAGCGCTGCGCCCGGGCCTTGCGCGTCACGGCGGCGCTCGGGGGAAACCGCATGTCGCGGAACATCGAAAGCAGGTCCCGCTCGGCCAGGTAGCGGGTGCCATCGAGCGCCCTGCGGCCAAACAGCCACAGCGCGGGCAAAAACTCGCCGTAGGCGGCCAGCGTGGTCAGGGAATTGCCGCCGTCTTGCCGACGATGACCCTGGACCATCGCGTGGACCGCCCCCAAGTCGAGCCCGCGCTCGGCCGGGGCACCGTCGGCGGGATGCCGTAGTCGGTGACGAACAACCGCCCCTGGGCTGCGGCCTCGGCCAGGGTCTGACCGCTGGCCTGTTCACGGCCAACCCCGTGCGCGACGAGGGCCGCCTGCAGATGACCGTTGCGCACCGCGAACGCGGCAGGGATGTCTCGCGCGGCGTCGCGAACTCGGCGGATCATCACCGGGTTTGCCCCGGCCACCGCACGGTGCGAACCGCCGCATGCGGGCCATGAACCGCACCAGCAACTCCGCTGGCGCCACGATGCGCTTGACCTCGGGCGGGAGCCACGGGTCGGCAGCGCGCCCCGGAGCCGGCGGTAGTGTGGGTTCGCCGGGCTGGGCGTCGCCGCTGACCAGCCGACGCGCGTGGTCACGAGCCGAGGACACCACCGCCCCCACGCTGCCGCGCACGAACCCTTGGACGACCTCCTTGATGTCTTCGGGCCCCGGCAGTCGCAGCCCTCCCTCATCGTGGCTCGCACGCGAGGCATAGTCGTCGAACGCCCTGCTCAGCTGCGACTCGGTTCCCTCGGCGAGCACCCAGGTGCTCAGCTCGTCGGTGGACCGCAGCAGCAGCTCCGTCAACGACGTCGCCAACTGCTCGACGTTGGGCAGCATCACCCGTAGCAGACGACGCTGCCCGGGCCGAGGCAGCAGCTGTCTCACCGCGTGCTTGATCCACTCGGGCCCCCGCTCGCGCGACAGCGCTCTGATCTGCTCGGCCAGCCCCACCCAGTGGGTCCGAGGCACCCGCTCGAGCAGCTCGTAGATGGCCGGACCCGCCCCCAGCGTCTTGCGGATGAGCCACTCGCTGGTCGGCCGCTCCTCCTCGGGCAGACCCGCGAACGACCCCGCCAGTACGTCGTAGATCGCCAGCACTCCCGTGTCGCTCACATACGGCACGTGAAGGAACGGAAAGGGCGCGAGATACTCGTGGTCCCAGCGATACCGGGCGCGCCGCTGCTCGAGCTCGGTGGCGCGGGTCGGCGAGGGGTCGTGTTGCGGCAGACTGGTCATGAGAGGCGGTCCGGCGATGATCGGATGTACGGCGTCAAATCGGCAACGCGATCGCTGTCGCCGTGGCCAGCCTAGGATCGCTCGCGCGCTCGTTCCATGACAACGCATGACACGCCGCCGTCGGGCCCCGGCCCCGACGACGTGCGCACCGTGCTGCACCGACGACACCGCCCGCGGGCCCGACCAGATGTTCGACCTCGGCAAGAGCCTCGGTGCCCCCAACCCACCGGGCAGCACGGGCTCCTACGGGCGGTGGAGTCAGCCGAGGCTCGCCCTCGCCGAGATCAAGACGACGACGGAGGTCGGAACCGCGGCGGAGGACGCCACGCCTCGGGACCATCGTCGGCCGACGGCGAGGCCGGACCGACCGAGGCAGACGTGTTCGACCGCTTGGGAGCACCGCACCCCTCGACCACCCTGGCGCTCGCGGGCCAGGACCTCGTTTCCGACGTCAGCACGTATCGCAGAC
>JAHZJA010000870.1 GCA_022601155.1 Deltaproteobacteria bacterium
CACCCGCGGCACCTCCGGCAGCTCCGGCTCCCCCCGCGGCACCCGTGCCGCCGATCGACCCGACTCCTCCGGCACCTCCGACTGCACCCCCGGTAGCCGTGCCGCCAATCGACCCGGCTCCTGCGGCCGCTCCGGTACCTCCGGCAGCCCCGGCTCCGTCGGTCGCACCCGTGCCTGTGGCGGCACCCGTGCCGCCGGCAGCCCCGGCTCCGTCCGTCGCACCCGTGCCTGTGGCGGCGCCCGTCCCTCCGGGGCCCGGCTCGCCTGTTGCCCCCAGCGCTCCGGCGTCGCCCGTCGCCCCCACTGCGCTCGCACCCGACGCCCCGGTGACGTCCGGAGCTGCAGTGCCCAACGATCCGCTCGCCTAGCTCCGAGCCTACATCGACCACGCTGCGGCTTCGCCGAGGTACCCGTAGTCCTGGGGGCCACACACGCCTTGGTCGCCGTCAGCGGCATCGGGGTCGACCTCGCACGGGTGCCGGTCGATGGCGCGGAAGGTCTCGGGCTGCCAGTGCAGAACCTGGGTCTCGAAGCTGGGGTCGCATGTGCACGAGTCGCCGCTGCACCCCATGCTCATGATCAGCACCGTGCCCGTGTCGCGGTCGGCAAACGCACGAAACACGCTGTCGCGCATCCACGCCGCAATGGGATGACGCTCGAGGACCTTCACCCCTGCGATCCGCACGATGATCTCGTTGTGTTGGATCAGCAGCTGAGGCGATCGGTCGGGGATGGACGTCTGGTCTTCGTGCAGCTCGACGAAGGCGGTATCGGGGTGGAACAGCTCGATCGGCAGCGGCTCCATCGTTCGCCATGACTGCGCGGCGAGGTCCGCGTTACGCCGGCGAACGCGGCGGTGAATGCCTCGCCTCACCGCGGTGCTGCACTCCCCGTCGTCGTCGTACGGAGATTCGCCCACGATCACAGGGTCGGACCTCTCGACGGTGCCGAGCGCGGTGTCGTGCCACTGCAACGCGAGGCTTCCGGGGTTGAAGCTCAGCTGGATGTGGTCGGCCTGCGGAGCGACCACCGTCTGGCCGTCGGCCGAGATGGCGGGAAATCCCCGGCTGCTGACGCCACTACACTCGCCAGCGGTATGGGTGCGGACGAATCGGGGGTGGTCCCCACGGCGTCGCACACTGCGAGGAGGCGGTGGGCTCTCGATTGGCGCAGGCGGATCGGCCACCGTGGGTGCAGCACGCGGGCCGTCGGGGATGCTGGGGACAGCGGTGGGGACCGTCAGCTCAGTCTCATCGAGCACCAAGTCATCGGCCTGGGGGGCGGCCATACACCCGAGCGCCAGCGTGCCAAGCAGGCCGAACACGGTCGTGTGGGTGCGCATCACCGCTCCGACGCGGTCAACGCGGGCGCTATTCCGCCGTCGCGGACCCGGCCGGGTCAACCGAACGACCCGCTCGCGCACCTTGGTCCGTGACGGCTCGCGACCGACGGCGTCCGTCCCGAAGCCGATGCGCGCAAATGCCCAGTTCATCCCCGTTGAAACTCTCTGTGCTCGAGTGGTGAGGAGCGTCGCGCGGCTCACGGCCCTCGTCGTCATTCCCCTGGGGGTGGCCGGATGCCCCGACCTCGGCTCCTCGGGGCCCTCCACCGACGGAGGGTCCGACACGACGGAGGGGGCCGACGAGTCGAGCGGCGACGATACGGGCCAACCCATGGGCGCCCCTGGAGTGCAGGTGCACTTCGAGCTGGGAGTGGACTGGTCCGGTCCCACCGACTTCTACGGGTTTCCGTTTCCCTCCGATCTTCGACTCGATGAACAGGGACGTCCACGGATGGCGGGGTTCCCGATGCCCGGCGGCAACGACATCGTCTCCAGCCTGCTGGAGCTGGCCGAAGATCGTGACCGCTGGCCCGTCAACCCCGTGGGGTACTTCGCGTTCGACGGTGAGATCGCCACGGTGACCGAAGGCACCGTGTTTCCTCCCGTCGCGACGGCACCCGTGCTTCTCGTTCGAATCGCCGGTCCGGACGGACCGCAGCTACTGCCCACCGTCGCTCGCACTCTGGGTGCCGATCCCTATTTGCCCGCGAACGTGCTGGGGGTTGCCGCGATGCCGGGGGTGGTGCTGGCGCCAGCAGAGCGCTTTGCTTTCGTCGTGCTGCGTAGCTTTGGCGACGCCGCACAGGAGCAGCTGGGGGAGCCCGATGCCCTGGCACAGCTGCTCCACGAGCAAGCTCCGCCGGATCCGGGAGGCGCCGAGGCCCTCGACGTCTTCACGAGGTTGGGCGATGCACTCGAGCAGCTGGGGGTGATGCGAGCGGACGTCGCGGCCGCGACCGTGTTCACCACAGGGGATACGGTCGCGACGACGGCTGCGCTCGCGCTGCAGGTGAGGCAGAGCTACTCGCCGACGATCGAAGGGCTCGCCCTGGACCCCGTGGACGGGCTCGAGCACCCGCGCATGTGTGAGCTACACGGGACGATCGCGCTGCCCCAGTTCCAAGCCGGAGTCCCGCCATTCGACACCGAAGGCCGGTTCGTGTTCGAGGGAGGAGACCTGGTGGAGCAACGGGTGGACGAGGTACCCGTGGTGATCACCATTCCCCGGGAGCCCATGCCGGCCGAGGGCTACGGGGTGGTGATATATGCCCACGGTACCGACGGCCTCAGCACTCAAGTGGTCGACCGAGGACCGGTGGCGGCGCCCGGCGAGCTTCCCCAAAGCGGTCTGGGACCAGCACATGTGGTGGCGGGCCATGGCTTGGCGGCGGTGGGGTTTGCCGCGCTGCTCAACCCCGAGCGGCTGCCCGGAGGCCCTCCTCGGGCGTACCTCAACCTCGGCAACCTCCAGGCCTATCGCGACAACTTCGTGCAGGCGATGCTCGACGAGAGCTTGCTGCTCGATGCGCTGGCCGCCCTGCAGATCTCACCCTCGATGCTGGAGGGGTGCGAGGGCGTGTCGCTCCCGCCGGGAGCGAGCGACTATCGACTCGCTGCCGATACGGTTCACCAAATGGGGCAGTCGCTCGGCAGTCATGTCGCGACCTTCATGGGCGCCATCGACCCGCGGGTGATCGATGTGGTCGCGACCGGCACGGGAGGCTACTGGAGTCTGCTGATGGCCACGGGGACGGAGCTGACCCCCGATCCCTCGCTGTTGGCGTTGTTGCTGGGGACCGACCAATCCCTGAGCCTGTTTCACCCTGCGCTGAATCTGCTGGAGCTGGGGTGGGAGGCGGCGGAGCCCCTGGCGTATGCCTCTCGGATCGGCCTCGACCCGCTGCCGGGGCACCCGGTTCGATCGATCTATGCTCCCCTGGGCGAGAACGATCCGTTCTTCCCGCACGCGGTGTTCGACGCGCTGAGTGTGGCCTACGGCGCGCAGCAGGCCGGGGTGGAGCTGTGGCCTCAGCTGCATGCCAGCCTCGAGGCGGTCGGCCGTGGCGCGCTGGCCTCGTACCCGGTGCAGGACAACTCCACCGCGGTCGACGGCAGCACCTTCACCGCGGTGGTCGTGCAGTACGAGGGCGACGGCAACATCAACAGCCACTCGATCTTCGCACAGCTGGACGAGGTCAAGCATCAATACGGCTGCCTGTTCGAGACGTCGGCGGCGGGCGTGCCCACGGTGCCCGAGCCAGCGCCGCTGGGCAGCGCGTGTGCCGTGACGCACTGATCATGTCTGCATACCTCCCCTCGTTCGAGGGGGTCGCGGTGGTCGCTCCGTTGCTACGGTGGGAGCGGATGTCCATTCGCCGCACCATCGACGCCACACTCCGCAACAAGCTCGGATTGGGGCATGTGACGTGGCCGACCTTCGGGATGAAGGTGGAGATCGGTGACGCGGCCCGCGATGGGCGACGGGGCTTCCAGTTCTCGGGTGAGGGCAACCTGGCCACCCGCTACGGACTGGACCTGTCCCGATACCAAGATGTCGAGGAGGCTCCCCCGATAGAGGTGGAGTTCGAGGACGACGTGGAGCGTTCCGGGAGCCTGACGGCGGCTTTTCGGGAGCCCTCGACCTCAGCCGGAGTCCAGCTCCGGTTCCGCAGCGCCCGAGCGTTCTATCTGTGCGTACCCACAGCCCGGGTCCACTACATCCGTGACGTCGCCTCCTTCGTCGCGGACATCACCGCCAAGGCCGACCGCCGCGGCGACCGGCTGCAGCTGCGGGAGCGCATCGTCTACAAGACGATCGTGGCCGACAGCGAAGGGGTGTTGCTGCTGTCCAAGAGTGCGTCGGCCAGCGCGCGGATTACGGCGCACAGTGGGGGCAGCGGCAAGGCCAAGCTCCAGCTTCACGATCAGCGTGGGGACATCGTGCAGATGCGCGTGAGCGCGGCCCAGTCGGCCGTGTTCGCGTTCAGTGTGTTCCGCCGCGCGCTGGGGCGGCGACGGTACGTGATCGACCCGCAGGGTTGAGCGGGCCGATCACGCAGCGGTCTACCCAAAGACCTCGGTGTAGATGTCGTCGTGGTAGCCCACGACGATGGTCTTGCCCACGCGAATCGTCGGCGCGCGGAGGTTGCCCGTGGGGCCGAGCATGGCATCGACCGCGTCGGCGGCGACCGTCTTGCCGATGGTGAAGGTGGCGACCTTCTTGCCCTTGGCGACGAGCAATCGGCTGTTGCCCTTCAGCAGAGCACGGGCGTCGTCGCGGCCGAGCTTGCGGCTGGCGGAGATGGTCTCGGTGGCTTCCAGGTCTCTTGCGTCCATGAACTTGGACGCTCGTTTGCAACCCGTTCAACCCGAGCGGTGGTAGTGCCAGTCGATCTTCGTTGGTGCAGTCATGACAGGTCGATGGATAGCCGAATGCGGCGGCGGTCGCAACGAGGCACGAGCTCACCGCGAGGAGTTTCGTGCGATGGTCGAGCCCGATGTCGATGGTGAGCCATGTGTCCCTGGGGGTCCGTGATCTTCGACGCGCCGTGGCGTTCTACGACGCGGTGATGGCGACCCTGGGCGTCGCTCGGGTGTGGAGCACCGACGAAGCGGTGGGTTACGGACCGCCGGGCGGGGACGACGAGCTTGCCTTGTTCCTGCGGCCGTCGGGCGCGGGGCTGGGGGCTGGCTCGGGGTTTCACCTCGCCCTGCGGGCAGCAGACGCGGCGGCCGTGGATGCCTTCTGGACCGCGGCGCTGGCCCACGGAGGCGCCGACGAGGGGCCGCCTGGGCTCCGGCCGCACTACGGCGCCGAGTACTACGCGGCATTCGTGACCGACCCCGACGGCCACAAGCTCGAGGCCAAGCGCGACTGATCTGCGAGGTGGCCGCGGCTCAGTCGATCCACAGCGACGCGAAGAACACCTCGTCGTGTGGGTCGGCTGGATCTTCGGGGTAGATCGACATCTTGAACCGAACCCGCTTCCCCTTGCCCGGCACCGGTCCGCGGAATGTCTTGGAGGGGCTGTGGATCACGACCGTGTACGAGCCAGGCTCGAGCAGGGGGGTGGGCGGCTCGACGCTGTCGATCTCCATGTGGATGGCGAACACCGGGTTGGCGCCGACCATGATCACCGTGGCCTCTGCGTTCTCCTTGGTCATGGTCGCATCCACGATGACCTCGAAGGGCTCGGGCCGCGCTGGGGCTTGCTCCGTCTCGGGTTGCCCCCGCAGCTCGTCCAGCACATCGTCCGGCTCGCCGTCGGGCGGCGTGGGTGGCTCGGGCGGGGCTCGGGCGGGCTCGGTCGGGGCCGCGGCCGCGGGCTGCTGGGGAGGTGGAACACGACTCGGTTGATTACACGCGAGCGCGAGGACCCATGAACCGACGATGAGACCCGATCGAGCGAGCACACCGTGACGCTACAGCGCCTCGCGACGTGCGGCCAGCGTTGGACGGAAGACTGGCTCGTGACACCCGTTGCAACCAAAGGGCCGCGCCCCGCGGAGGCCGGAGCCTACCGCGGAGCGCGAGATTGTCTCGTGGATGTGCTCGATGCCTATTGGTCGATGCTGAACTGCTCCCACCCACCGACGTACCACTGCTGGTTCATGGTGCCGTCGCTGACGGCCTGCAGGTAGCGGTTGTGGACGGTCTGGAATGCCCAGGTGCCGTTGTCTTGCTTGATGGGGGTGAACTGCTCCCACCCACCGATGTACCACTGCTGGCTGACGCCCCAGTTCTGCGCGGCGTCGAGGGCCTGGAGGAAACGGCCGTGGAAGGTCTCGAACGCGACATTGCCGTTGGGCTGGCAGCGAACCGTGAACGTCTCCCACCCCAACTTGTCCGGGTGCTGCCCGACGGCGTAGCTCTGGGCCGCACTCTGGGCCTGGACGAACTGGTTGTGGTAGGTCTTCAGGCCGACTTGGTCGTTGTCGTACAGCTCGCAGAACGTGGCGTTTTCGCCGAAGGTCGCCGTGGTCGAAGCGTTGAACAGGTTCCAGGTGTGCGAGATCCCGTCCCAGGTGGCCAGGTTGTGGCTGTGGTTGCCGCTGCAGCTCCAGTCGCCAAAGGGCTCGACGCACCAGTAGGTGTAGTTGAACGAGAAGTCGATCGTCCCGGCCAAAGTGCTCAGCGTGAGGTCCGCGGCCTGGCTGAGGGTCAGTGAGCTGACCGAGTTGCCCACCGACACCGTCGCCGTGGAGGTGAACGGTAGGGTGACGCGCAGAATGTCGATCGCCATCGTCAGCGCGACGCCGAACGAGACGAACCCGTCGTAGGCCGCGGCGGCCCGGCTCTCCGCGATGAGTGCAGCGGTGGGTGCGATGACGCCGGAGACGCTCATTCCGTTGGCACCCCCGCTGACGGTGACCTTCGTCGCCTGGTTGTCGATGCCGATCTCACCCTTGAGGAACAGCCCCGCGCTCACCGTGCCGCAGCCGTCATCGAAGGAGTAGCCGGCCAGCGTGACCTCTTGGTCGATCGTGGTGGTGTCGGACACACCCGCGGCCTGCAGGATCTGGCTGAGCGTGAGCTCTGCACCCGTATTGGCCGAGGCCGTGGCGTCGAACACCGTAAAGCCCATCGCCTGAATGCCCGCGTCGATCGAACCGGCGCCGTTGTTGAGGCCGATGGCGGTGAGGTTGGCGTCGAGCAGGGTGATGGGGTTGTTGAAGACCGTGGCGATCGAGCGAGCGCCGGCCTCGAACCATGTGCCTGCACCGTTGACGGGGCTACCACCGTAGGTGGTGGTGGCGCTGTCGGAGGCGTTGAGGTCGAGCCAGGTCTCGAAGCTCACGCCGTTGGTGTAGTCGGTTCCGACGAAGTTGTTGGTCGTCGACCAGCTGGTGCTCCACACGGCAGCGGGCCGGGCCTTGGCGCTGCCCATCAGCGCGTCGTCGGACACTTGGCCGCGGCTACCGTCCGCGGCTACGTGGCTACGGACCACGGCCACCGGTAGCACGGCACAGTCGTTGTCGCGTGGGGCGTACTCGCCTTCGAACACCGCCTGCTCGATGGTGGTGCCCACGCAGGTCTGCAGCTCGAACTGCGTCACACCTGCCCACTCACCCGCGCCGATGCGGCTGGCCGCCTCCTCGCTGAAGTACACGGCCGAGGCGCGGCTGAGGTCCGACTGGCCCTTGGCGTCGAGCATCGTGGTCTCGGCGTAGCGCTCGATGCCGTCGCCATCAGCGCGACGCTCGAGCAGCGGCGACCAGCCCAGGTCCGCGTGGCTCAGCGCCTCGGTTCCGGGCGCGCCCGCCTGCGGGCGGATGCGATACGTCATGGTGGCGTCGCCGCCGAGGATCGGTTGTCCCTGGCTGAGCCCGGTCAGGCGCAGGCGGCTGGAGATCGAGAACTCGGGGGTGTCGTCGGCCGGCATGGCGTCTTGGTCGGGAGTGGCCGGGAGGGTCAGCACCGCCACCGAGGAACTCAGCCGCACCTCGCGGAGCTGAGCGTCGACTCCCGGGGAGTCCGACAGCGAGGTCTCGGTGGTGCAGTCGTCGCAAGCCTCGACGCCGACAATGGCCGCACGGACCACGTCGTACAGGTCTTCGACGCGCTCGG
>JAHZJA010000871.1 GCA_022601155.1 Deltaproteobacteria bacterium
CGAGGTCGCCGCCCGCTACGATCGGCACCGCATTCGCTTCGACGTGGTGGATCCTCGGGTTCCCGACGGCGAGTTCGACGACTTCCGCGTCGTGAAGAAGATGGAGGGCTTCTCGGGGCCGTACCTGGTCGTGCCGCCCTATGACTTCAAGGCCGAGGTCCACGGCGACACCCGGCTTCCGGACGCGATGAAGGGGCGCCGGACGCTGGTGCCGCTGCATCCGCTGACCGAGCTCCAGGGCCCGCACGGCGACGGCGACACCTATCGACCACACCCCGGCGAGCTGCTTGCGATGGGGCTGACGGGTCCGATGCTGCGGCAGGAGGGCGCACAGGTCATCGCGGGGCAGCTGTCGCGGACCGGCGGTGGTTTTGGCCGGTTTGCGATCGTGCTGGCCGTGGTCGTGTTTGCGCTGAGCACCCTGGTGGGGTGGTCGGAGCTGGGCGGGCGCGCCGCGACGGCGGTGGCCGGGTCCATGGGTGGCCCCGTGCTGCGCCTGGCCGTGCTGGCGGCGGCTGGAGTCGGGACGACCTGGACCCTGGCTCAGATGTTGCCGTGGGTGGACTTGGCGATCGCAGCCGTTGCGGTGCCCAACCTGCTGGGGTTGCTGTTGATGCTGCCTCGTATTCGGGCGGCGTCGGGTGGGCGTGATGATCTGGCGGAGTCGAGCGACAGCTAGTCGGCGTCGACTACGAACCGCCGCTGGTGCCCAGGAGTCTCTGCTCGAGATCTTCGGGCACCTGTAGGTCGCCTGCCTGACAAGCCTGGAGAACTCCTTGACCGAGCTGTGCGGCGAGTGGCCCGCACGCGTCGGGCTGCGTGCGCGACAGCGGTAGGATCGTCCGCAGCCCCTCGGCGAAGGCATCGAGGGCTTGCTCGTGAAGGCCGGCTGTCGACAGTGTCCGTGCTCGGGCGCCCAAGCTCATGGCCAGGTCCGGCATGAACACCTCCGGCCGGTCTCGCGCCAACTCCCGGCGAATGGCGACAGCCTCGTCAATCGATGCCAATGCATCCTCGAGGCGTCCCAGGTCACGATATCGGATGCCCAGGTTGGTCAGGCTGCCGGCCACGTGGGGCCGGAACACGTCCGAGCGCGCTCGCGCCAATTCCTGGTACATGGCGACGGCCTCTCGCGCGGGGGCCAGTGCTTCCTCCGTGCGTCCCAGCTCGCTGTAGCTGCTGCCCAGGCTCGCCAGGCTCGCGGCCAAGTCCGGCAGGAACACGTGCGGGCGCTCTCGCACCAATTGGCGACGGATGGCGACCGCTTCCATGGTCGCCGACAGTGCTTCCTCCCGACGCCCGACTGCCCTGTACCGAATGCCGAGGTTGGTCAGGCTGCCGGCCAGTGGCGGCCTGGAGGCATCGGGCTGTTGCTGCGCCAGCTCCCGGCAGATGGCCACGGCCTCGACCGTCGACGCCAGCGCTTCGTCCAGGCGGTTCACCTCGCTGAGCATGATGCCGAGATTGTCGATGCTCGCGGCCAGCTGCGCCCGAAATGCTCGCGGCTGCTGCCCGCCCAATTCCCGGAAGTGGGCCACGGCTTGTGCCGTCGACGCCAACGCTTCTTCCCGGCGGCCCAGATCTCGCTGGATCATGCCGAGGTTGGTGACGCTCACGGCCAAGTCGGGCAGGAACGCCTCCCGACGCTCTCGCACCAACTCCCGGTAGATCGTGACCGCTTGCATCGTCGGCGTCAGCGCTTGCTCTCGACGCCCAAGCTTGCTGTACCGGTTGCCCAGATTGACGAGGCTCGCCGCCAGCCCGGGCAAGAACGCGTCGGGCCACTGTCGCGCCAACTGTCGACGAATCGCCACCGCCTCTGCCGTCGACGCCAACGCTTCTTCTCGGTGCCCCACCCTGCCGCGCATCATGCCGAGGTTGTTGAGGCTTGCCGCCAGATCCCCCAAGAATGCGTCCGGCCGCTGCCGCGCCAACTGTCGACGAATCGCCACCGCCTCCACCGTCGACGCGAGTGCCTCCTCTCGACGCCCGACTGCGCTGTACCGAATGCCCAGGTTGGCCAGGCTCGCCGCGAACTCGGCCCGGAACGCGTCGGGCCGCGCTCGCGCCAGCTGTCGGTACGCATCGACGGCTTCCTTCGTCACCTGCAGAGCCTCCTCCCACGCCCCCTGCGCCGCGTGACTGTTGCCGAGATTGGTGAGACTCGCGGCCAGATGGGATAGGAAGACGTCTCGCCGCTCCCGTACCAACTCCCGAAACATCGCAACGGCCTCTGTCGTCGATGCCAGGGCTTGCTGGGCACGGCCCAGCTCGTTGTGAACCCGGCCGAGGTTGTTGAGCAGCCCTGCCCGCTCGACGCTCGTCGTCGCATCACCGAGCTGCTGCTGATACGACCACGCGCACAGCTCCCCCAGGGACAGGGTGGTCTTCGGCAGCGCGGCCTCGATCCGGCTCGCCAGCGCTCCGGGACAGTGCGCCACCAACCTCGACGTCACCAGCGTGGCCATCCGGCTGAAGACCTCTCGGCTACTGACAGCCAAGGCCGCTCTCACGGCCGGGACGGCGCGCTGCTCGAACCCCTCGCACAGAAGTTGCCCGACCACCGCTTCGGCCGTCTCCTGGCCGGATTGCATGATCCGGCCCAGCACGGTGAATCCCACCTCCCAGGCGACGGGCGAGGCCCCGGTGAACGCCAGGGTGGCGTAGTCCTCCGGCTCTGCGTCCAGCACCATGGCCACCAAGGTCTCCCCCAACAGGTCGGGCTCCAGCGGCGCGAGATACCCGGCCTCGCGTTCCGCCGCAGCGCCTCCGTGGGCCGCGCGCCCCGGGTAGAGGTCTCGGAGCAGCATCTCGAAGGTCTCGTGCGGTGTGCCGTCGTCGACGCTGCGGGGGGCATTGGCGCGGTCCAGCAAGGTTCGTGTGGTGGTGGCGTCCGGGGCTCCGCCTCGCAGCGTGAGCGCGGCGACGGCTCTTTGGGCGGCCCGCCGAAAACGTCGCTCGGCCTCGGCCCTTCGCTGCTCGGGAAACGTCCATCGATTCATCCACAGGCGCTGCTCGTGGTCGATCACGCTGCCCAACAGCGCCCTCGCCGAGCGGACCTTCGGTGCATCTTCCCCACGACGTGCACGCTCGATGATGTCGAGCGCAGCCGCGTGCACGTAGAGAATCTGCTCGAACCGCTCGTCACCGAGATCGACGTCCGGCACGGGCCCATCCACGCCGCGGATGAAGGCGAACGCCTCGTGGGCACGCTCGAACATCCGCCTGCGAACGTCGACGTCGGCCGACAATACCGAGAGTCTGACGGGGAGATGTTCGCGCAGCAGACCCTCCCGGTCGGGGCTGCTGCTCGACAGGGCAACCCACCAGTCGCCGCAGGTCCGCGAGATCAAGGCGATGCGCAGGGGGTTGTCGCGCCCGGCCCTCCGCTGCGCCAGCGCGGTGTCGAGCAAGCTCTCGACGGGCTTGGACTCCGCGTAGTCGACGACGAGGAGGGTCGGACGAGGATCGTCGAGCACAGACTCGAGGTCCGCTTTGGAGGTGTCGGCGGGAAGGAATCCCGCGACCCAGTTGTCACGTCGCCGATCGATGCACCACTCGCGGAACAGACGCGTCTTCCCGGTCCCCCCCGGTCCGTGAAACAGGCGAACGCCGACTCCCGGCCCGTCGCACCACGTCGCGAGCAAGTCCAGCTCCCGACGCCGGGCCTCCCTCGCGAACGGCACTACGCCGTATCGCGCGTTGAGCAGCTGGCTGGGCATCGGCTCCCTGGCGAGAGTCTCGATGCCGTCGAACAGGAGTTCATCGACCTGTGTCGGAAGCTCCATCGGCACCGACGACGACAACGCGGCAAGGCGCTCTCGGTCGCGGAGCATGGCGACCAGGGCATCGTAGTCGTGCTCGACTGCGTAGCGTCGCGTCCGGCGGATCCGATCGGGCACGGCTTCGACCCCTGCTCCTGGGAGGAGGATCGGCGCGATGCAGTAGTTCCGTCCCCCGGCATCATAGAGGGTGTCTCGGAGCCGGCCGCCCTCCCATGTCGCGCCACGACCGATCCCGAGAGCCTCACTGCGCTCGAACCGGCGACGATAGGTCGCCGTGCAGACGGCCACGACGTAGTCCGCCCACTCGACTTGATCGTCACACCACGCTGGCCAGCCTTGCGAGGGCTCATCGTCGTGGTCTTGGTCGAAGGCCAGCTCGAACCCGTCTCCCCGCAACCGCTCGACCAATTTCGCAACGCGCAGAGCATGCGCATCCGAGTCATGGCTGTAGCTGACGAGGATTCGAGGAGAATCGGCGGTGGGCCGAGCGCTCACTGCGACCAGTATCGCACCCGAGCAGGCAGCGTCTCGCGGCCAGCCAGCCCGTAGGCCGCGCATGGTCCATCGGCCCGTATGGATCGCGGTCATTCGACTGAGCCCCGTCGGCCGACAGATCTTCGGAAACCTGCACGAACACCGCCCCACCGTCCCTGTCAGCCCCCAACGGCGACAGCGAGGGCGAGGCTGCGGCCCACCCACGACGGTGGGAAGCCCCATCCCTCAGCGCGTCAGCCGGCGCAGCTCCGCGGCGTGTAGCTCGTCCATCGCCTTGAGCATGCTCTTGAGATCCCACAGCGACCGCAGCTCCCCTTGGCTGAGTTCGCCCAGCGCCGTCGCCTTGATCTGCACCGCGTTCCGGGCGGCGCCGATTTCGAGGTCGAGCTGGTCGAGAGCCTCACGCGGCGTCGCGGCATCGGCCGCGAGCTCTGCCCTGCGGTTCAACAGCGCTCGTAGCGTCCCGGTCGCCTCGCGAAGCTCACCCAGCGGCGCCTCGTAGTCGACGCCCTCCAGGTAGGCCCGGCGCATCAGCCATCGCCCCAAGTCCAGGATCGCGGAGGCGTTGTCGACATCCATGTGCGCCCGACAAAACGCCCGCCACTTGCGTAGCGCGGGGTCCTCTCGCGCGGCGACGAGGTCCGCCAAGATCGCCTCGAGTTCTTCTCGCTGCCCGCTCGGCAGCTCGGCGGTCGGCTCTGGCGCGGCGAGCACCAACCCCATGGCGTCGATGAGCCGCCAGCCCTTCCACGGTCGCAGCGGCGGTGCGTCGGCCAGCTCCACGGGGCCCTGGTACCGCCCTCGGTGGTAGTCGACGGCATCGAGCAGCTCGGGTGAGTACGGCCGGCGCCGCGCGACCTTGCGATAGAAGATGTGACCTCCCTGGTCGACGATGAAGATCGCGTGAAGAGCCAAGTCTTCGATCTCGGGGTTCTCGAGCCCAAACGCCCCGATGACCCCGAGCTTCGCATCCGACAGCACCGGATACTCCAGACCCAACCTCGCGATCATCGGCGCCGCATCGGACGGCTCGTCGACACTGACCGCGACCAGCTCGACCCCTCGCCGCTCGAACTGCTCGACCTGCTGCTGCAACTCGCCCAGCTGCACGTTGCAGGCGGGTCACCAAAACCCTCGAAAGAACACGATCGCCACGGGGCCTTCGGCTCTCGCCTCCGCCAGCGAGAAGGTGCCACCGGTCATCCGCGGCAGCACGAAGTCCGCCACCGTGTCGCCCACCTCCAGCGCTCGGGGAGCAGCCCCGTAGGCGCCATACTCGTTGGTGGTGATGTCGACCGGCGCCGGGCTGTGGATCGACGGCCGATACATCGGGACCGGCTCGGCCGCGTTGGCGCCCGCGCCCGCCAGCTCCGCCGTGGTGCCGTTGGCGACGCCGCCCGGATCGGGCCGGCAGCCAGTGGCCACGAGCGCGGCAGCAGCGAGCACCACCCCGCCAATGCGCCACAGCAGGAACATCGACCCGATCGACCAGCGGTCGCCACCACGTCGCGCCCGTACGCGTGCGGCGTCTCGTCCTCGCACCACCATCGCTTCAGGCTTGAACACTCCCCACGAGGAACGTCACGGTATCCCGGAGATGTTTGGTGTTGTCGAGGGTCCGCGCCACGAGCATCGCGCCTTCGAGCGCAGAGAACAGACTCACGGCCACCTGGGAGGCGGGCCTGGTCAACGACAGCTCGCCGCGTCGTTCCCCCTGGCGTAGCTCGCTGGCCAGCCACTTGGTGTTGGCCTCGAAGAACCGCTTCACGCCGTCTCGAATGCTGGCATCGAGGCTGGGAAGCTCGGCCGCCAACATGCCACACAAGCATAGGCCACCGTCTTGATCGAGATTGTCGACGAACACGGAACCGTATCGTTGCAGCCGGGCGGGCGCCGTCTCGACCCCCTCGGTGCGACGCGCGAGTTCCTCGAAGAACGCCTCGTGGTAGCGCTCGATGAGATGAACCCCCAGGGCGACCTTCGTGGGGTAGTGGTAGTGGATCGTCGCACTACGAATGCCGACTTCGGCGGCCAAGTCGGCAAAGCTCATCGAGTTGAACCCACTGCGACGGACCAGTCTCTGCGCAACACCACGAAGTTCTTCTTTGCGGTCCATCTACCGTCAGATGGTAGAGAGTCATGGCCGGGAGTCAAGCGCAGGGGCATCCACGAAGCGAAGGTGCCGGGTCTTGATCCAGACCCGCGTACCACCCGAACCCGCGCAAGCTTGGAGGTGACCGTGGAGCGGGATCCTCAGCCACGCGTGCTTCCGCAGGACATCGCCCGACAGCGCCATGTCGCCATCGAGGACCAACAGCTCGGCGCCCTCGGGCATCGGTCGGTCGACTGAAGTTCCCGGCGCCCACTGCTCCAGCTGCACGGTCTCGCGTGCGTCCTGAAACAGCGGGGTGACCGACACGCCCGGGCGATCGGCGTCACGCACCGAGCCAATCTTGTTGGTGTCGATCTTCACGGGCGTCCGGTCGGCGAGATCGAACTGCCACAGCTTGACGAAGATGATGCAGCCCTCGTCGGAGCCCGGCGTATGACTGGAGGTCGGTGGGTTGCGAATGTACGAGCCGGCCGGAAAATCGCCGTGCTCGTCTTGGAACACGCCCTGCAGCACGAAGAACTCCTCGCCGCCCGTGTGGACGTGGGGGGAGAACCGACTGCCAGGCGCGTAGCGAACCAGCGACGTCGCGCGGGCGACCTCGTCGCCGACGCGATCGAGAATGCGTCGCTCGACCCCGGGAATTGGCGAGGGAACCCAGCTCACCTCGTCGGCCTCGACCACCACCTGCTGGCTGAAGTCAGCATTGATCTTCATGCGCTACTGCCTCGTTTCCACTGCCATGCGACAGCGGTGTACGACGATCGTGGGCGCGAGACCAGCCCGCGCCCGCCATGCGGACGTCAGCCGCCGCAGCTGGGCCGAGCCGCGACTTTCGCCCGCCAGGCCAACAGATGGGTCAGCTCGAGCGGGATCTCGACCTTGGCCAAGTCGGCGAACGCGAGCCCCGCAAACGCGGTGATGTCGGCCATCGAGAACGTGTCTCCGGCGAGGTACTCCTCGGACGACAGCACCTGGTCGAGGTAGCGCATCGTCTCCAGCGCGTGCAGTCGTTGTCGCTGCCCCCACGTCTCGTTCTGATCGGTCTCCAACGCGGGCCCCAGCCCGGGGGTGGCGTGATGGAAGTAGGCCCCCACCGCATCGAGCAGGCCGGCCTCGGCCCTGCGGCTCATCATGTGAATGGTGGCCCTGGACTTGGGCGTGCGGCCGCACAGCGCCGGGCCCTCGAAGTGACCATCGATGTACTCGGTGATCGCGGTGCACTGCGACAGCACCGTCCCGTCGTCCAGCTCGAGGCAAGGGACGCTCGCGTCGGGGTTCTTGGCTCGATAGGCGTCGGTTCGATGCTCACCGCCCATCACGTCGACGGCGACGAACTCCACGAGGTCGCTCGCACCTTTTTCGGCCAATGCGATGCGCACACGGGTGGGATTGGGAAAACCTTCAATGTCGTGGATCTTCATTGTGGATGCCTTGGATCGACGACCGTGTCGATCTATCTAGTACTAGATAGATCGACACGGTCGTCGATCCA
>JAHZJA010000872.1 GCA_022601155.1 Deltaproteobacteria bacterium
GACCACGTTGCGGGCGATGGCGCGTAGATACGGGCCGTAGGGGCGCAGCCCGTCGTAGCCCTCGCGAGCACGGGGCTCGAAGGCGCGGCGGAACGTCTCGTGAAGAGCATCGTGCATCTCGAACGCCGAGCGATACCCAACGAACCGATGATGGCGGCCCGCGGTCTGAAACGAGAACCCGTGTCGCAGCTGGGTGGACACTTCCTTGGCGTGCATCCGGTACACCTCACCCAACGCGTGTGTCTGGCCTGCGCGGAATTCGCGAAGCAGCGACCACGACCATCCGTTGGGTGCGGTGTCTTGGGCCTGCGCTGGGGAAGTCTCGAGCACGGTTTCGTGGGGTCCTATCCAGGTGGTGGCCGCTTGGGTTGGCGATTTCCGAGTCAATGGGTCAATCACCCGCCAAGGCGATGAAATTACGCCGAATCAGCCTCTGTGCGAAGGACGCGATGCCCGCTGGGGTCGGTGTACGGTGCCCGGCGTGTCCCCCGTCGATGGCCCGCGTACCGTCCCTCGCCGCCCGCTGATCGCGCTGGTCGTGCTCGTGCTGGTGGCCAGCTTCGCCGGGCTCCGCAGCCAACCTCCAGGACCAGTCGGCGCTGATGCGCCCGCGACCACGTTCTCGGCGACCCGGGCTCGGGCCGTGCTCGAGCGCATTGCCGACGGCTCCACGCCCCACGCGGTGGGAACCCCGACCGCCGCGTCGCTTCGCGATCGCATCGAGCAGGAACTGCGAGCGGTGGGGGCGACCGTCGAACGCCAGCGCACGTGGTCGTGCCGCGGGATCTCCTGCGCCCCCGTGGTCAACATCATCGGCGAGCTCCCTGGTGCACACCCCGATGAGCCCGTCGTGCTGCTCACCAGCCACTACGACTCGGTGCATGCCGGCCCGGGCATCGGCGACGATCTCCATGCGGTCGCCATCGCGGTCGAGGTGCTCGCCAACCTCGGCGCCGATGCAACGCGGCCGCGTCACACCGTGCGGGTGCTGATGACCGAAGGCGAGGAGGAGGGCCTGCTGGGCGCCGCCGCGTACGTCGACCAGCATCCCGCTGCCCATGAGGTCGGCGTGGTCGTCAACGTCGAGGCACGGGGGACCAGCGGCCTGTCGTCGATGTTCGAGACCAGCGATGGCAATGCCGCGCTGGTCGCCGCCTACCTCCGCGATGCGCCGCGACCCCAGGCCACCTCGCTGGCGTACGAGATCTATCGGCGGATGCCCAACGACACCGATCTCACGGTGTTTCGCGAGGCGGGCTACGCCGGGCTGAACTTCGCGTTCGTGGGCAACGTGGGGCACTACCACACGCCGCTGGACGATCTGGAGCACCTGGACATGGGCAGCCTCCAGCACCAGGGAGACAACGCCCTCGCCGCGGTGCGCTCGCTGGCTCGTGGTCCCCTGCCGCTACCGACCACCGAGGACTCGATCTACGCCGATGTCCTGGGACTGCTGGTCGTGTCGTGGCCCGCCTCGTGGGCCATGGTCGTGCCGATCAGCATCCTGCTCGCCATCGCAGGCCTGTGGCTGTGGGCCCGACGTCGCGGCCAGGTCACCGTCGGCAAGACGGTCTTGGGCCTGCTCGCGGTGCTGGCCCTGCTCCTGCTGGCGATGGCGACGGGCTTCGTCGTGGCGTGGACAGTGGGGGCGATCCAGGGCGAGCTGCTACCCGCCCATGCCCAGCCGCTGCCGCTGCGGTTGGCGCTGTGGTCGGCCTCGGTCCTGATGGCGCTGCTGCTGGCGGCGGGCCTCGGTCGTTGGGCCCGCCCGCTCGAGCTGGCGTTCGGCATCTGGACCACGTGGGGCCTGGGAGCGCTCGCCTTGGCGGCATGGGTCCCGGGGGCATCGGTGGCGCTGTGCATCCCCGTCGGCGCCGCGACGCTCGGGCTCGCGTGGGCGGTGGCACAGCCTCGACACTGCCACCGAGCCCTGCTCGTTGCCGCGGTCGTCCACGTGGCGCTGTGGACCGCGCTCGGGCTCGCGCTCGAGGATGCGTTCGGGTTTGCGCTGGCCCCGGCCGTCGTCGCCCCCATCGCGATCGCCATCAGCGGACTGATGCCCGGGCTGTGCCCCGAGCCCGGCAAGTGGCGCCCCGCCATGAAGATCGTGGGCGCATTGCTGGTCATCACCACCGCCATCGCCTCGCTGGTGGCCGTGTACGACGACAACAGCCCGCGGCGGATTGCCCTGATGCACTACGACGATCGCGTCTCGGGCGAAGCCATCGTGACCGGCATGACCCGGGACGCGCCACCCCCTGCCCTGCGCGAAGCGGCGGGGTGGTCGGGGGCCCCCGTGGCGGCGCTGCCGTGGAGCCGACGCCGCGTCCTCGCGAGTGCGGGCACCATCACCACCGCACCGCCCCCGCAGCTCCAGGTGACCGCCAACGTCGCCACCCCTGGCGGCCGCACCGTGCACGCCACGCTGACATCACCGCGCGGCGCCGATCGAGCCATCGTGAAGGTGGAGGCGGCAAGGGTGAGCCAGGTCTTGGTGCAAGGTCAGCCCACCGCGACCGGCGTCGATGCTGGGGGCCGCCTGCGATTGTTCGGCATTCCAGCCTCCGGGGCTCAGATCCAGCTCGAGGTGTCACAGGAGGCTCCAACCTCGGTGCTCGTGGTCGATTGCGTGGACGGGCTTCCCGAATCGGCGGCCGAGATCGCAGCGGTCCGCGACCAAGACGGCGTGACCGTACAGTGGGGCGACGTGGGGTGTGTCGGCACCCAGGTTTCCTTGTAGAGCCAGCCCGGATCCAGCGATCCGGCGTCGCGTCCGCCGGGCGGGCCCTGCTACCCTGCGACCACGATCGTGCCCTCTTCGACGGCCCAGGGCGGTCCCAACCCGCAAGTCGAACTCGACCTTCTGGCCGACGGACGCGAGTACCTCGAGCGTCTGTGCGCCTCGCCGCGCGTTCGCTACCTGTACCCCGACGGACCGAACCTCGCGGTCCTGCTCGAGGCCTACCAAGAGTTCGATCGACGCCGGATGGTGGGACGCATCCGCCGGCGTCCGCGGTCCCAGACCCGTGCGCTGCGCAAGTTGGTCAAGAAGCTCGCGCATCGCGACGCCCTGGCCCGCCATCGTCGGTTGCGCTGGGGCTATCCCCCGCCACGGGTGCGACCGCCGGGGGTCCACCCCCACGTGGTCGCGCGAGCGCTGCACCGGGTCGATCCCGATGCGCGCCCGCTGGTGGAAGCACGGCTGACCGGCGACTGGGCCGCGCCCAACCCCGCCAACACGCTGGTGACCGAGGCCATCGCCGAGCAACGCGGGCTCGATCAGTTCCGTGAGGCCCTCATCAACGAGACCCTGGGGCACCCCGATGGGCTCGCGCGGATGCATCCGCAGTTCCTGCTGTTTGCAGCCTCGGCTGCCCCGCAGGTCCGTCGCTACCCCATCGCGAGCTTCCTGCTCATCAAGCTCCCGCTGCGGCTGTTGCTCGGCGTCTTCGCGATGCTCACGGTGCTGTACCTGGGCGCGTACTTGCTGCTCAACGACGCTCGCTTGGGGCGGTTGGTCAGCACCCAGGTCAGCAGCTTGGTCGAGGGCGACCTCGAGATCGAGCAAATCCACTGGGAGCTGCCCCTCATCGTCGACCTGCTGACGGGGCAGCCCACGCACGTGGAAGTGCGCGGCGTCTCCGTGTGGGAAGCCTACGAGAGCTACGGTGGCGAGCGAACGCGACGCACCGCGTGGGCCAAGCAGCTCGACGTGGACCTGGTCCTGCACGAGGTCATCCCGTGGAACCGCCTCGGCGTGCCCACGGCCCTGGACATCCCCTGGGCCCTGCACTTCACCCAGGTGCGCTCCACCGAAGATGCGTGGTTCGTGGTGCGCGAGTACGACGACGTCGACGATCAGGGCGAGACCCACACGCTCATCAGCCTGCTCGGGGCGTTCGAGCCCGTCGAGCCCTCCGACCCCGACCGCCGTGGCATCAGCTTCATCGTCGAGGACACCTCGCTGTCCCGCGCCACCCTCGATGTCGACTTTCGACGAGGCCTGTCGGGCTGGCAGACGGCAGGTGCCCTTCGCGACCTGAACCTCGAGCTTCGCTATGACTCCCCGACGGTCGAACAGGGGGCCCCGGTCGAGCTGCCTCTGGCGTTCTCGGTCACCGGGAGGCTCGCCGATGGATACTTCGCGCTCGACGACATCGAGATCCCGCTGACCGACTTCGACCTCGAGCAGCTCGCATGCGGCATGGAGGGCGCCCCGCTGGGCGATGTCCGATTCCGCGGTTCGGGCGGCGCGGCCGAGTCTCCGCTGTCGCTGCAAGGCGACTTGGTGGGGGCCTTCACTCGTCCGCTGCGCCCCGGGCAGGAGCCGCTGCCCGGCGACGCCGACGTGACCTACGGAGACCTCGCCCACGTGCAGCTGGCCGCGGGGTCCGAGCAACCGGCGGCACTGGCCCACCACCTCGAGCAGGAGCTGGGCCTGGCGCCCGGGACCATCGTCGCCGAGCAGTCGGTGGTGTGGGCGCGCGTCGAGGGGCCGCTGTCCGACCCGGCCTATCACCTCGCCGCCGAGGGGCTCGCCCTGGACTTGGTCGGCGAGCCGGCCTGGGCCTTGGACGACGTGCAGCTGAGCGTGGCCATCGAGACCACACCGCTGCCCGAGCGGTGGCGGGACCGGTTCCCCGACGATGCCAACCGCCTGGTGGCGCGATTTTCCACGTTCGAGGGCCGGGGGCTCGAGGGCACACTGCGCCTCGATCCCGAGGCCGAGCAGGGGGCCCTGGTCGTCTTCCCCGAGGACGACGAGCCGTTCCTCATCGCCGCGCCGCTGGAGCTCGACGGCATCGACCCCGGCCGACTGAGCCCCGACTCCACCGAGGTCGCCGCGATGCTCGGAGGGACGGCCAGCGGCCGGGTCGACCTTCGCCACCTCGAGCTGGGTCCTCGCCCGACGGCGCCACCCGAGGCCGATCCCGAGGCCGACCCCGCGGACCCAAACGCCGACGCGGATGAAGATGTCGTCGACGACGAGCTCCACCTGCTGCAGGCCGAGCTCGCGCTCGACGAGCTTCGCCTGGTGCGCAACCGGGGCCCCGCATCCGATGGACTGCCCAAGCGACTGCGTGCCGACGGCACGGTCATCATCGGACCCGAGGGCGAGCTGGACCTCGACGGACTGGTGCTACGCACCGATGGGACCGAGCTACGCGCCAGCGGAGGCGTCGACGGGACCTTCTCCACGCTCGAGGAGACCCGGCTCGCGCTGCGCATCGAGGACGGCCAGGCCTTCTCGCGCGCCTTTGGGATGAGCACCTCCTACTTCGAGGAGCTGCGCGCGGAGCTGTCGGTGATGGGCTCGACCAAGGCGCCCGATGGCGGCGACGGATCGCTATGGCTGTCGGGACTGGACGTGCAGGGCGGCATGCCCACCCAGGCCAGCATGTGGATGGACCGCGGTGTGCTGAGCATCAATGCTCCCCGCGCTCACCTGTTTGGAGGCACGGGGACCGTCGACGCCTCGATCACCCTGATGGAGCGCGGGCAGCCCAGCGCAGATCCGCGGGTGCGGGCCACGGTGGTGCTGCGCGACGTGGAGCTGGCCGATCTGCTGGGCTCGGGCCTGTCGGGCACCGCCAACCTCCGGCTGGTGGTGGGCGACGCGGAGGGCAAGGCGGTCCCGGCGTCACGGCTGGAGGTGCGCGGCGAGGCCCAGATCCCACGGCTGCGATTTGGTGGCACCCGCTACCGCAACGCTCGGGTTCGGTTTGCCCTCGAGCCGGAGCGCGTGACGATCGAGGAGCTGGTCTTGCCCGTCCATCGTGCGGTGAGCCCGTTCCACGACCCCGAGATCACCGTCCCCATCGGTACGATCGTCGCGCGGGGCAGCGTGGGGCTCAGTGCCGACCCTGCGCTGGACCTCGACGTCGAGGCCGAAGGGGTGCCGCTGCGGCTGGTGGCTCGATTGCTCGAGGCGGATGTGCCCGTCCGTGGTCGGATCGGCTCGGGTACCCGACTGGCGGTGCAAGGCACCGTCAACCGGCCCTCGGTGGCGGGCACGGTGCAGCTGTCGGGGCTGTCGGCCGAGGGGATTGCCCTGGGCAGCGGGCTGCTCGAGGTGACCAGTGAGGACCGCGACGCCAACGCCACGCTGGCGGCTCACCGCGAGCTGCGGGTCGAGGGTGAGCTCGCTGCGGGTGGTGACGATGGGGTGCAATGGACGGTCGATGCCGTCATCGCGCTGGGCGAGGTGCCTCGGCGGCGGCGGGGCACGGGCGGCTCCACCCTGCCCCCGGTCGATGCCCAGGTGGACGTTCGCTTCGACC
>JAHZJA010000075.1 GCA_022601155.1 Deltaproteobacteria bacterium
GGGGGCGTCGCGTCGCTCAACGTGTCGGCCGCGACCGCGGCCACCTTGGCGCTGTTGGGCGCGGGTGGGTCGCTCGACGGGGATGCTCGCGCCCAGGACGGGCCGTCCGTGGCCGATTGAACCGGCCCTGGCACCAACGTAACCTTGCGGCTCCGATTCGATAGGGGGCGGTGACGCTCGGCCAGCGCGGAGTTCAGCTTCGCGGAAGGCTCGTCCAGTCCCCCAACCACCGACGCCGGGCACTGAGGTCGCTCGTGCTCCGTCGGTGTGGGGGCCGCTTGCCCCGCTGTCCGCTCGTCTTTCGCGGTCTCCTTTCCGCTTCGCCCCACCGCACGTTCGAGAATCGACATGGCCGATCTCCGCTCCGCACTGCTCGACCACCTGCACGCTGCCGACGACACCACGCCACAGGCGCTGGCCGAAGCGCTGGACGGTACCGAGCTGTCTGCCGCACGCCTCGCTGCCAAGAACGAGCCCGCCTCGGTCGAGGCCGTGTCGGCGGTGTTGGGTCGCATGCTGATCGACGAGGCGTCGCAGGCCGACCTGGTCGATGCGGCCAAGGCCGCAGCCCAGCGGGCGCCCCGAGATGCCGCCGGCCACGAGGTGGTGCTGTTGGCGGCGATGGTGATCTGGCGACGCACCGATCAACCCAAGCTCGCCGAGCCGTACTTTCGAAGGGTTCGTCGCGCCGAGCCGGGCCACGAGCAGGTGCTGGGCTTCTACCGCGCGCTGTTCTCCGACGATGCGACCGCCACCCAGCTGATGCAGGTGCTGGTCCAAGCTCGACGGGCCGCCAAGGACAACCCGCAGCAGCGCTTTGCCCTCGCCGAGGAGATGGCCGGGCTGGCGGAGGAGCGCCTGGGCAGCCCCGACCGCGCGATCGAGGTGTGGCGTTCGGTCATGCGCGAGGACGGCTACGATCGTCGCGCGTCCGAGGCTCTGGAGCGACTGTATCGGGCCGGCAACAAGTGGACCGCTCTGGTCGACTTGCTCAAGGACGAGCTCGACCGGGTCGAGGGTGGGGCCGAGGCCAACGAAGCACGCATCGCCAAGCTGCTGGAGATCGCCAGCCTGTACCGCGATCGGCTCAAGCTCGACACGATGGCTCTGGCCACGCTGCAGCGGATCCTCGAGATCGATCCGCGTCACGAGCCCAGCCTCCAAGCCCTGGCCGACACCTACGCATCGGCGGGGCGGTTCAACGACCTGCTGGGGGTATACGCCCGTCGGATCGATGCGGCGCGCGAGCACGAGGACGACGCGCGCCAGCACGAGCTGCTGCTCAAGGTGGCCGAGATTTGGCTGGAGAAGCTGGGCAATCCCCAGCGGGCGCTGGAACCCCTGTCGCAGGCACTGGCGCTGGCGCCCGGCGATCAGAAGGCTCGCGATCTGCTGGCACGGATCCACGAGCAACGCCGTGACTGGCGGGCGCTCATTGCCCTGCGCCGTGAGGAGCTGGTCGAGCGCAGCGGCGACGATGCCCTGGCGCTGCGCGTGCAACTGGCCAAGCTCGCCGAGGACAAGCTCGGTGATCGTCGCGAGGCGATCGCGGCGTGGAACGAGGTGCTGGCCCACCACGGCGACGACCTCACCGCCCTCGATGCCCTGGCGCGGTTGTACGAACGCGAGAGCCGCTGGGCGAGCGCGGCCGAGATCCTGCACCGCAAGCTGCCGCATGTGGACCGGGCCTTTGCGATCCGGATCCTCGCGCACCTGGGACACCTGTACTCCGATCGCCTGCAGAGCAGCGACGACGCCACCATCGTGTGGGCGGAGCTGCTGCGGCTGTCGCCCGGGCATGACAAGGCGACCCGCAGACTGCGTGATGCCTATGTGGCCTCCGAGCGGTGGGACGAGCTCACCGCGCTGTACGAGTCGCAAGGCCGCCTGGCAGACGTGGTCGACGTGCTGCACAGCGCGGCCGATCGCGTCGGGGACACCGACGCTCGGGTGGTGTTGTACCGACGGGTTGCGGCCCTGTGTCAGACCCGGCTGGGGCAGCCCGAGCGCGCGCTCAAGGCCTTGGAGCGGACGCTGGCGATCCAGCCCGACAACCTGACCGTGGCGCGGGAGCTGCTTCCGATCTATCGCGAGCAAAAGAACTGGGCCCGCTTGATGAGCACGTATCAGGTGCTGCTCAAGGCGGCGAGCGACGATGACGAGCGCTTGGAGCTCATCGCCGCCATGCAAGACGTGGCCGACAACTCTCTGGCGTCGCCCACCCTCACCCTGCACTGGGCGGCCGAGGCGTATCGCATCCGGCCCAGCGACGAGGCGCTGCGCCAGACCCTCGAGGCGGCGGCCGAGAAGGCCGACGGCTGGGACGAGCTGACCTCGATCTTCGAGGAGCGGATCGCGACCGATGCGGTGGCCGATGCGGAGCGGCTGACGTTGCTCGACAAGCTGGCCGTCATCGCGCGCGACAAGCTGTTCAAGCCCGACGATGCTCAGCGCTACTTTCGGCGCATCATCGATCTCGATCCGAACAACGGCGACGCGATGGCGGCGCTCGAGCGGATCTACTCGGGGACACGGCGCTGGGAC
>JAHZJA010000873.1 GCA_022601155.1 Deltaproteobacteria bacterium
CGAGGAACCGATTACATCATCGGGTGGATATGGCGAAGGAGGGGACGCAAGGCCGGGTCTTCGATGCCCGGACGGCTCTAGCTCTCAACCACCGATGCGTCGTTCATGAGGCATCGGCACCGGAGCGCACCGACGAGCTGGCAGGGGAACTCCGACTGTCCGGCAATGGCACAGTGCTGTTTGCGGACGACCGGGCGACCCGTCTTCTGGGCCTGCGACGGACCCACGCCTCGCTGTACCCGCGCATCGAGCCCGCCGACGTCCAGGCTTTCACGGCGCACATCACCGAGGCCGTGGAACGAGGTAGGGCTCGGTCGGGATTCATCCGTCTGCGTGCCCCAAAGGCCGCCGTGGTCCGCCTGCTCACCCGTAGGGTCACAGGCGGGACGTCGGAGTGTCGGCTGGAATCGGTCGTGATCGACGCATCCGAGTGGCACGCCCACGAGCAAGCGGTCACCAAGACGCCCCGAATGTTCCGAGAGCTGCTGTCGCGGCTCCCCGACGGCGTCGCCGTGCTTCGCGAGGGCGAGATCGAGTACGCCAACGCCACCTTGTACACCCTGCTCGGCGTCAAGGAGCCTCGGCTCGGCCCGGGCCCGCTGGTCAAGCACGTCGTCGAGGCCGAGCAGCGGGCGATGGCGCAGTGGCTCGCCGCCGCTGCAGACCGAGGCCTGACCAGAGACTGGCAGTTCGTGGGACGCGATGGCGTGGTGCGAACCGCCGAGTGCACGGCCGGGCCGATGCGGATGATCGGACGCGGCGGGGTGGTGTTCTCCGCACGCGACGTCACCGATCGCCGGAGGATTCGCACCGAGCGAGAGCAGACCCATCGCATGGCGAGCATCGGCTTGCTCGCCGCAGGCGTCGCTCACGAGATCAACAACCCTCTGGCCTACGTGTATCTCAGCCTCAACGAGGCACGAGAGTCGTCGGACAAGCGCGCCCACGTGCTGGCCGAGGCCCAGCAGGCACTGAGCGCCATCGCCTCCAGCGACGACCCCGCCCGCACCGTGAGACGGGCACAGTCTCTGCTGCATCGAGCACGTCAGCTCGAGGACACCCGTCCCCTCCAGGCCGCCATGGACGGAGCCCAGCAGGTCCGGCGCATCGTCCGAGAGCTGGGGACGTTTTGTCGGACCGACGAGCGCCCCTCTCCGATCGTGCTCGACCGGTTGATCCGCCGCGCCGTCGACATGGCCGCGCCTCAGATCCGCCCACGAGCGCGGCTGGAGGTCGGGCCCACGGGCAATGCGAACATCCTGGGCATCGAAGGGCAGCTGTGCCAGGTGCTGCTCAATGTTCTGGTCAACGCAGCCCACGCGTGCACGGGCCGTCCCGAGGACCAGCGGGTGACGCTTCGCGTGCGGCTCGACGGGGAGTGGGCGGCGATCGAGATCGCCGACACCGGGTGTGGGATCTCGGCCGACCGGCTCCAGAAGATCTTCGACCCGTTCTTCACGACCAAAGCACCGGGCAAGGGCACGGGCCTCGGGCTGTCGCTGTGTCGCAACTACATCGAAGCGCACGGTGGCACGATCACGATCTCATCCGATGAGGGAGTGGGCACCCAGGTGCTGATCCGGCTGCCCACGGTTTCGGTCACCAGCCAGGCCACAGAGGCCTCCGCGAACACGGCCCCCCCCGAGCTCGCCCGCACACAGGCGCAGCGAGATCCGAGCGAAGAAGAGCCACCGTCGCGGCCTCGAATCTTGTACGTCGACGACGAGGACCTGCTGCGCAATGCCCTGGCCCGGCGACTGAGCCGACGCTTCGAGGTCGTCACCGCCAGCAGTGGTGACGAGGCCTTGGCTCTGCTCGACAACGACAACCGCTTCGACCTCATCGTGTCCGATCTACTGATGGACCACGGCACCGGCATGGATCTGTTTCGGGGGCTTGAAGACGGAGGCCAACGGAGGCTCTCCGAGCGGACCGTCTTCATCACGGGGGGAGCCCACACCCCCGAGTCGGCGCAGTTCCTGGGTCGGTGCGGCCGGCCCGTCGCACACAAGCCGATGACGACCACCGAGCTGGTCCGCTTCATCACCGAGTGCATCGCGGCCGTCCCCCACGAGGATGGAGCTCCGGCCTCGGACGAGCCTGTCGTCGGCTTCATCGAGGGTCGGCTTCCCACCGCCGATCTGAACATCCGTAGGCCAGATGCCGCGTCACGCCTCGGTGGATCGCACTCCCATCCGCCGCCCATGGGTCCACCGGCCACGGCCAGCTCGTCCCGCTGATCGATCACCCGCGGCCCATCGAGCGCGACGAAGCCGCGCAGCCTCGAACGAGCAGCCTCGACCCGCAACGCGGCTCGAAAACCCCCTGCGCGCCCACCTTCGTGCCCGGAGCACGGGCGCGAAGAAATCTTCGAGATTCGATCACCCGGCTCGCCCCTCGGTGACTCTACTCGGCAATGGATTGGATTGATGGCTGGCTGAGCGTGGTGAAGGGGGTCGGGGGCGGGCTGACATTGGCCGTGGGCTTGGGGGCATGCGGTCATGCCACCCGCGATCGACTCTCCGTTTGCAACCGGTGGCTCGACCGAAGGCCCGGTGTCCGATACCGCGGCCGACAGCACGGCCTCGGCCGCGAGCGAAGACACGGGGCCGGAGAAGCTCGACGTGGGCAGCGGCATGGCCTCGGCCGACGACGGCGGCACGCTGGGATGCGAGAAGGTCGATTTTCTGTTCGTCGTCGACAACTCGGGATCGATGTCCGATGAGCAGCAGAGCCTCGTGGCGAGCTTCCCGGGCTTCATCTCCACCATCGAGCAGACCTTGATGGCCCAGGACTACCAC